>JAUSKR010000030.1 GCA_030649445.1 bacterium | reverse complement strand
TTTAAATTGAAAATTGAAAATTCTGAATAATGAGTTGTCCCCAGAAAACAAAGTTATTCACAGTTGATATATACCAGACGGGGGTATATTGTGGAAAGGAGGGGGTATAACGGTGGAGAACTAAAGTTCTCCACAATTGATCATTTATCATTACTCATTTCACATTAATTAATCATTATTCATTTTTAATTCAATTCTAAAATGGTAAATGAAAAATTAATGAAAAATGTAAAATTTTAAAATTAGAAATTATCTCTATGAAGCATCAATCAATTTACAATCGTCTTCGCCGCATTGAAGGACAAATCAGAGGCATCGAAGATATGCTCGACAAAGATAGGCCGACAGAAGAAATCTTTGTCCAACTGGCCGCGGCCAAATCGTCATTGGCTTCAACACTGTCGGCCTTTATTGAGTCGCTACTTGAGACCAAAGATGCCGACAACAAAATTACGCTGACTGCCGAGCAGATCAGACTGATTTTGAGATCGATCAAATAATGAATAAAAATATTATGTTAAAGTATGTCGAACTTCACGGCCTTGGGAACCATGCACCCTTACTTTAAGACGTGATTCTTTAGGATTATTCGGATCAATGCTACCAACTCTCTGATTGACTAGGTCAAGAAATTTACGAAGATGTGCAGTGTCTGACGGCTCGACTTCCTTGGGTAACGATGTGCGTTCTGCTGTCAAATCGGCCGCGAGTGCTGCCCCTTCAAGAACAGCGACGATTTCGCGTAACCTGCCTTCAGCAATCGGTTGATCTGACTGTCCATAAAATGCGCTAGTCTGGAGATTACTCCCTAATTCTTCAAGGGATCGAACCATTGTTTCGCGCAATTTTGGCTGGCTTTCGGCTCTTTCTGCCGCTGTATAGATTGCGGCGCGTAAACCCTCTATTCCATGTTCGATTTCCCTGGCTAATTCCGGGTTTGCCGTTTCCATCCTTTCAGCAAGCTGATCCGAATAACTGGCTTCATCACCAGGTTCTCCTTGACCCATCCCAGATTCAACTGACATAAATCCTCCGCTTTGATTAATTTTTTGTATAATTTTACTCTAACATTAAACAGCTTGCTTCTCAACAAAAAGCTTATGAGCGGTCGGACTGAAATGGTGGCTCAAACCAAATTCAGGATTAATTTATGCTCGTTCAGGCTGATTCAAGGCTTTGGTCGAAAGAGAAATACGGTCCTTCATCGGGTCGACCTCGACGACTTTTATTTACCTTTTATAATTTCCGCAATTTGTTTTTTGAGTAGAGGCAGGTCGTTTTTGGCGGTTTTCCAGATTTGATCCAAATCAACTTTGAGATAATTATGGATCAAAATATTTCTCGTTCCGATGATTCGACCCCAGACAATGTAGGGGTATTTTTCTTTCAGTTTGTCACTGATTTTTTTGGCGGCTTCGCCTAAGTTTTCAAACTGCTTAAGGGTAGCACTATTAATCATAATATCGGTCGTAAATCTTTTTTGAGTGACTCCTTTTAAAAAAGATTGAATATAGCTGATCGATTCCAACATGCTTTTAAGATAAAAATCATCTTTATCGTCTATCATACAAAACCCGCATAGTTTTTAGAATTTCATCACGCAGAAGTGGATGAAGATATTTTTTTGAAACCAGATCAACTCTACTACCGACTTCATGCTCAATTTTTTCGATGACTTCGCTTACCTCGAAAATGCCGATATTTGCCTTCGGCGAGAATTCAACCAGTATGTCATAGTCGCTGTTCTTCGTTGCGACACCCTTAGCACGAGAGCCAAAAAGAGCCGCAAACTCGATCTGATTTTGTTGCAAGATTTTGATTACTTTATTTTGATTTGGGATTTTGGCTTTTTCCATACCGATATTGTAGCACAAATGGCCAATAATTATAGCCCAAAACCCAAACTCCCACCTACGAGGTGGGAGTTTGGCAAGAGACTTATAAGATTCCTACTAGTGCAGGAATGACAAACTTATTATGCGTGTTCGTTTTGGGACATGGCTTTGATCGAGAGGGAAATGCGGCCTTTCATCGGGTCGACTTCGACGACTTTGGCAGTGACCGTCTGGCCGACTTTTAGTTTGTCGGAAACTTTCTCGACTCGTTCGTTTGAGATCTGAGAAATGTGAATCATACCGTCAAGTTTTGGCGAGATGGCCATGATGGCGCCGATCTCTTTGCCGGTCATCCGGTCTTTCTTGATCTCGATAATTTCGCCGGTCAGCACTTCGCCGACCTTGATCTCGCGAGTCATTAATTTGACTGTTTCGATCGCTTTGGCACCCATCTCCGGATCGATCGAAGAGATCATGACGGTGCCGTCGTCCTCGATGTCGATGCTGGTGATTTCCTTGCCACCGCAATCTTCAACAATTTTTTTGATATTCTTGCCGCCCGGCCCGATCAGTTCACCGATCTTGTCCGGATTGATCTTGATTGATTCAATCTTTGGCGCGTATTTAGAAATTTCGGCTCGTGGTGCAGGGATCGCTTCAAGCATGACGCTGAGGATTTCCAGCCGGCCTTTCTTGGCCTGTGCTAAGGTATCACGAACGATGTCATAAGTTAAGCCAGTAATCTTCGTATCCATCTGGATGGCGGTGACGCCGTCGGCTGTGCCGGTGACTTTGAAGTCCATATCGCCGGCAAAATCTTCAAGACCTTGTAGATCAGACAAAACGCGGTACTCTGATGCGTCATCATTTGTGACCAAGCCCATGGCGATACCGGCAACCGGTTTTTTGATCGGAATGCCAGCGTCCATCAGGGCCAGAGTCGAGCCACAAGTTGCCGCCATCGAACTCGAGCCATTTGAGCTCAAAATTTCTGAAACCAAGCGTATAGTGTAGGGAAATGTCTCAGAGTCAGGAATCATCGGTTTCAGGGCCTTTTCGGCCAAATAGCCGTGACCGATTTCACGTCGTCCGACGCTTCGGATCGGCTTGACCTCTCCGGTCGAATATGGCGGGAAATTATAGTGGTGCATGAAGCGTTTGGTTGATTCGCCCTCCATCGTGTCGATGAACTGTTCCATTCCTGGAGAAGCGAGCGTCGCAATCGTCAAGGCCTGTGTCTCGCCACGGGTGAAGAGGGCTGAGCCATGAGGCCGGGGCAGGACGCCGACTTCGATATTGATCGGCCGGATCTCTTCCATCGCTCGGTTATCTGGCCGGATGCCCTTATCCAAAATTAAACTGCGGATTTCTTTCTCGACGACTTTAGCAAAAGCGCTTTGGATGTCGATCTGTTTGTAGTTGCCTTCAAGCGAGGCCAAGACTTCTTCTTCGTACGTTTTCAATTTCAATTTTCTGGCCGCCTCATCCATTTCGGCCAGAGCATCTTTGATTTTATCGGCAACTAGATTGGAAACCTCAGCATGGATGCCAACAATCTTTTGCTCCTCAGTAGCGGCAACTTCGCGCTGATGATCAGCGGCGATGGTGTGCTGGATTTCGATCGCGGCTTGCATTGCCTTATGGCCGAATTCCATCGCTTCGAAAACTTTTTCCTCTGAGACTTCATTGGCCTCGGTTTCGATCATCATAATCCGCTCGGCATTGGCGGCAAAACTCAGGTTGAGCGCCGATTTTTCGATCTCATCCTCTGTCATATTCAGCACAAACTGACCGTCGATCAGGCCGACATTGATGGCGGCGATCGGACCCTTGAACGGCGCGTTGGTCTGCATCAGGGCGGCCGAAGCGGCGACGGTGCCGAGAGTGGCCAGGTCGATTGAGCCGTCATAGGACAGCGCCGTGACCATAACCTGGACATCGTTTCTGTAAGATTTCGGGAAAAGAGGACGGATCGGCCGGTCGATTTTGCGTCCGGCCAAGACGGCGCGGTCAGAGGGGCGGCCTTCACGTTTGATAAAACGGGAGCCGGAAATTTTGCCGGCGGCATAAAATCTCTCTTCAAATTCGACCATCAGCGGGAAATAATCCATGCCTTCTTTTGGCTCAGGATTGAGACAGACAGTCGCCAAAACGATTGTGTCCTCGTAACGGGCCGTGATCGAACCGTTGGCCTGGCCGGCCAATTTGCCGGTCTCGAGTGTTAATTTTTTACCACCAAAATCGATCTCGTAGTTACGAGTCTTGAACTCAAGCTTTTTAATCATGAGTTACCCTTTCTTGCGGAAGAGTATTGAGACCAAAGTATAAAGTATAGAGTTATTAGTATACTATTTTAATACTTATAACTTCATACTTCATACTACTTGTCTTTTGTCTTCCGAAAATTATTTTTTAACAAACACATGATGAGCCGGATACTACCGGCTCACACAGGTATCGATTACTTTTTGAGGCCGAGATCGGCAATAATTTTGGTGTACTTTTCCTCGACTGTTTTGCGCAGATAATTGAGTAAGCGGCGGCGTTTGCCGACCATCATCAGCAATCCGCGCCTAGAATCAAAATCTTTCTTGTGATCTTTCAGGTGCTTGGTCAGGTCAGAGATTTTCTTGGTCAAAATCGCGATCTGTACCTCTGTCGAACCAGTATCGTCCTTGTGGGACTGATACTTCTTGACCAGATCTTCTCTGGCATCTTTGTTGGCTTGTGATTCTGCCATTTTCTTTTTTCCTTTCAGCTGACAATCGCAGGTCGCAAGTTCGTAAAGTAAAAAGTTCTTAAAGCTCGTAAAGTTTTAATAATTACTTTATGAACTTTCTAACTTTAGAAACTTTATAAACTATCTTGCCGCGAATCAGTTTCTCCCTTGATTAAATTAATATCTACTATTGTTATAGCCTATTTTGAGCCAAAAAGCAACGATTTGGATCCCCAAGTCCCGTGCCCACTGTGGCACGAGTCTTGGCGGATCGCGGGATCAAGCGGACTTGACCCCGAACTGTTGAAGAGCGGTGCGCGCCGCTAGGATCGCGCCGTGACTCTCGTCATGAAGCATCATGTGCATCGATGCCAGTAGACGAGCCCACTCGGACTGGCTCAAACCGCAACCCTTGGGAACGACCAGTAATTCCCTGACTATTGCCGAGGCCTCGCGAGCCTCCTGCCGAATCGGTCGGTCAGCACCAAAGCTCGGATCCCACGACAAACGGTGGCTGAGTTCGGAGAGGTTCCCGTTCAGATCAAGGCACTCTGGTCCGCGTTGGGTCCAGAAGAACTTGTACCCCAGGTCGATGCCGAGTATTTGCATCAGATACACGACGCACCGCAGGAGAGTGCGACCGGATCGATCGGAGGTGTTGATCTCCACCTCCACAGTCTCGAACATCCTCCGCAATTCCACAAGTCTGTCACCAACCATGACTTTTGTCCTCTCGTTCGAATCGTATCTGCCTTTCGGCAGGCTGTCCCACCCTTGGGGCAAGCACTTTATCAATTAAATTTATTGACAATGTGCTGGCTCCAAATCATGCAGGCTAAATCCTTGTCTATGTGGACATTGCAGTCCACGCTTTAGCGTGATTATAACAGCATGAAGGCTGGGCTACAAAATTATGTAGCTCAAGCTTTAGCTTGCGAACTTTGGTAATCCTTGATTTTTTGGATAATCATGGCACCGGATTGTTCGAGCGTTGAATTGTCGATTTGAAAAGCCGCCGCCATCGGATGACCGCCGCCGTTGAATAATTTGGCGATGGCGGAGACGTCGGTATTTTTACTCGTTGCCCGGAGAGAGCCATGAACCTCGCCGTTTTTTTCGGATAATAGCAAGGCAAAGTCGACACCAGCTGCAGTTTTGAGTAATTCGTCGATGACACCGCTTGACTCGGTCTCAGCGGCGCTAGTTTCGAGATAATCTTTTTTGTAAAGCTGCGTCCAGACGAAGCGGTCAGCCCGTTCGTCGCGCAGATTTGACAGTGCCCGGCCCCAGAGCCGCAGAGTTGAGAGCGGTTTGGTCTTGTAAATATATTTTATAATGTCCTGCTGGCGGCCGCCAAAAGCAACCAATTGCGCGGCGACAGTCAGTGATTTTGGCGTCGTATTATTATTCTGAAAAGAGTTCGTATCGGTAATTATTCCGGTCAAAAGTGCCGTGGCGATATCTTCATCAATAAATTTCGGATCGCCGGTCAGGGCTTCGAGAACAGAGACGAGAATTTCCGAAGTCGAAGTAGCAGTGATATCAACCCAATTGATCTTGCCAAATTGATCGTTGCCGGCATGATGGTCGATGTTGACGACCGGAATCTCATAGAAGACCTCAGGATTTTTATCGTAAGGCGAGCCGATGCGTTCAAGATCGGTTGAGTCGAGAACAACGACAGTTTCAAAGTTAAACGAACCAGCGGCCGTCGTGACCATTTCCGGAGTGAAATTGCCGGTAGCTGGTGTGATAATTATATTTAATTTATCGCCGACAACCTTGTACATGACTTTGTCGGCTTTGACTTGAGAAACATCAAGGGCGATGACAAAATCGCGGCCGTTGGCAAAATTTTGGGAAATTTCCTTTATCTGAGGCAAATATTCGAAAACCGCTGGTGCTGGATCATTGCAGACAGCGACAACGTCTTTGCCAAGTTTTTTCAGCGATAAATAGAGTGCCAAAATAGAGCCGATGGCGTCTCCATCGGGATTTTTGTGGGTCAGAAGAAGAATCCTCTGCTTAGTCTTCAGGATCTCGACAACTTGTTGTTTGGGGGATAGCTCCATAATACGAAAGACGAAAGTTAGCGAAATAAGCGAAATAAAGGAAATAAAGGAATTATTGTATTAGTTTTTAGTTTTTTTAGTTTCCGCCGATAGACGGATTTCGTGTTTCGTCTGGTTGGTGAAACGCTCAATCATAGCAAATTCTATCTACAAAATCAATGGTCTGTCCCTCTCCTTTCCAAGGAGAGGTTAGGTGAGGTACAAGAATAAGCATTGAAACTCGATCCCCTAATTTGATACGGCCGTTGTGAAACGGGGGACTAAAAAGACCAGAACCATTATTTTTCAATAATAACTCTGGTCTTTCGCTTTATCGTTTTGATAAAGCCGGATGAATTTCCGCTGTAACCGAGGAGTCGAATCACAGACCCGACCCGCTCGGTTACGTCGGCGCGGCGGTCACTGTTGCGAGGTGACGATGAATTTGCCATTTCCGTCGATAGTGCCGATGTCCTGGACGATGATCCTTTCCTTTGCTTGTTCGAACTCGACACATGAAGTGGCGGCGCGTTCAGCGGCTTTCCCCATCTCATGATCACTCAGCATGCCGAGATCACGAACACGCACGTGATCGTTTCCCTGCACCACGACAAGTCGGTAGTGCCTATTCACGCGGTCTCTCCTTCCCACAGACTA
>JAUSKR010000041.1 GCA_030649445.1 bacterium | reverse complement strand
TTTTTAGTTCAAGCATTATATTTCGTTGCTTTTATCGCCTCGAGAACTTTTTCATGAATAGCTGTATCATTACTTAAAACAAAAGAAGTATTTTGATCATCATCTTCCGCACCAGATAAATCAGTTGATTTAGCCCCTGCTTCTTTAGCAATTAATTTTCCGGCGGCAAAATCATGAAGCTCTGTTTCCTTCATCACCATGACTTCGACCCGACCCGTCGCGACAAGACAGCAGTCAAAGGCGACTGACCAATTTTCACCCCAACGTTTGATGCCTTTTCCGTTTGATTTACTAAGTGATAGACGCAATTTTTGCCGTGCTTCAAGATCGTAATTATAACCAACAGAGGAGACAACCGTCGAACATTCTAATCTATCCTCGGAATTAACCGACAGTTTCTTTTCTCCTAGCCAGGCACCATGTCCGAGTTCAGCCCAATAAGTTTCATCTGTGATCGGCTGATAGATGACGCCAAAAATTGTAGTACCATTTTTTTGCAATGCGATCGAAACGGCGAAATTTGGAATGCCGAGAAAAAAATTATTTGTCCCGTCGAGTGGATCGATGACAAATTGAAATTCGGATTTTTTGCCATTGTGGCCGGTTTCTTCCGATAGAAATTCATAATCAGGGTATTCTTTCGTCAGGATTTCCAGAATTTTCTCTTCCGATTCTGTGTCTGCTTTCGTCCGGAAATCCGCCGCCATCGATTTTTCTTCCAGCTCCAAAGATTCGCCAAAATACCGCCGGAGTATTTCGCCTGCCATTTCCGCCGCCTCGATAACTTTTGGGTAGTTGGTATTCACAAATCTATAATAACCCAGTATCATCAGAAATGAAACTATGGTCGTTTAACTCAGCCCCGACGCGTTGGTCGGGGCTCCGACTGAGCAAAGCGAACGTCGGAGCTGGTTCGAACGGAATAATATGAAAGGATATGTTTACATATTACGATCAGAAAATGGACGGCATTATGTTGGTAGCACGAATGATCTAGAACGAAGATTTTACGATCATCAACATAAACAAACACATACCACAAAAAGAATGAGTGGGCTAAAACTGGTTTTTTCTCAGGAATTTGAAACTTTGAGTCAAGCAAGAATTGTTGAAAGAAAAATCAAATCATGGAAAAGAAAAGATTACATTGAGAGAATAATTCGTGATGGGTCTATTAATTCGATATAATTTGCACGCATAGCTCAGCCGGTTAGAGCACTGCATTCACATTGCAGAGGTCAACAGTTCAAATCTGTTTGCGTGCACCATTTGCTCAACTCCGACGCGAAGATCGGAGCGCCGACAATGAAATTCGTCGGCGTTGGTTAGAGTGCTTCGTTCACATCGAAGAAGTCGCTGGTTCGAATCCAGCAACGACCACCATCCTGCGTTAAAACTACGGATGGCACAGCCATTTTTTAATCGTAAAATTATGAAAAATAAATTTGTCTTATTTGATTTCGATGGCGTCATTGCTGATTCGTTTGAAACGGCTTTTGGCGCATATAGTGAAATCAATCCGCGCATTACGAAGGAATATTACCGCTCACGTTTCGAGGGGAATGTTAACGATTGGGACGATCCTGACAAAATCCACCTCGACAAGAAAAAAGATGAGACGGCTTTTTTCGAAAAATACTGGCCGCGATTTGGTGCCGAAGTGAAACTGTTCCCAGGAATTAAGGCGGTTCTCGCCAGCCTTGCTGAGAAATACAAACTTGTGATTATTTCTTCGACTTTGACGAGTCAGATTGAAGGATTTCTCAAGAAAAATCGGCTCGACAGCTTTTTTGCTGAAGTCTGGGGCAATGACATTCACACAAGTAAAGTTGAAAAGATTAAAATGGTTTTTGAAAAATTTAATATCAGCCCAGACGATTGTGTTTTTATCACCGACACACTCGGAGATGTCAGAGAGGCTGACGAAACCGGCGTCGGAGCCATCGGCGTCACTTGGGGATTTCACAATGATGAAACACTACTACGAGATAAGAGCTTCGGACTTGTCCACAAACCGTCTGAATTGCCCGGAATAATTTCAGATTATTTTAATCGGTTTCAGGATGGAAATTAAATCAATAATATTTGACATCGACGGGATGGTTCTCGCCCATGAAAAGATTTTCAGCCAACGTCTGGCTGAAAAATTAAATGTGCCGGTAGAAACTTTTTTGCTTTTTTTTGAGAATGAATTTCAATCTTGCCTCGTCGGCAAAGCCGATTTGAAGGAAGAGATAGCCAAATACTTGAAAATATGGAAATGGCCGGGGTCTCTGGATGATTTATTGAAATTCTGGTTTGACCTTGAGGGCACGGTTGATCACAGTATTCTTGAGAGTGTCCGTTTGCTCAGATCAAGGGGTATAAAATGTTACTTGTGTACAAATAACGAAAAGTATCGAGTCGACCATTTCCAATATTTTTTCAAGCTGGACAGAGAATTCGACAGATTGTTTGCCTCGAGTGAGATTGGATTTAAAAAACCACAAATTGAATTTTGG
>JAUSKR010000063.1 GCA_030649445.1 bacterium | reverse complement strand
TCGAGAGGTGGAAGAGGAATTTTGATTTTTAAGAGATTGCCCTTGCTGATTCTTTGTCTTGTGGCGCCCGATAATTTTGAATCAATTTTGTCCTGATATTCTTGCGATAATGTAAGAAAAACAAAATATTTTGCAGTTATTAAATGTTTGAATCTAAAAATTGTGCAATCTACTGCTGTGATGGCTCTTTCTCCAAGTTTGGGAAGTACACATGTTCGACCAACTGGATCAGGTAATCGTGATAAAAGTACATCACCAAAAAATATTTCCGTACATTTTAATCTTTTGAATGTTTCTTCTGTTATATATCTCTCTTTCCCTGCTTTATCAATATATTTACCAATTCCAACATTTCCCGTTTGAACCAATCGAATACCAGAATCAGATTGATCCTTTGATTCAATCCAGTCTCCATCATCAACAAATTCTGCAATTTTACCCAACTCCACCATCGGCCATTTGGCATTGGTGTAATCGGTTGTCACGCGATAGTAGTCACCAGAAAGATTATAATCGCCATTTTCGGCAATTTTTAATTTTTTAACCGTACTAGCTAGGGAGCCATTCTCAAACACAATACGATCTACCTCTTTTTGATTGCCCTCTAATACATACTTTTTATATTCATCAAACGTCTCCTTGGCGTGAGGCAGATCATTAAATTTAGATTCTCTCCGTGTCGCGCCTAATTCAAAACCATCATTACTAATTTTTATAAATAAAATTTCATCACTTCTCTTGGCCAATTCATTATCAAAAAATAGTATACTCGTTTTTACTCCAGCGTATGGCGCGAATACGCCTGACGGCAAAGAGGCCACGGCGTAGAGGCCGTCCTCCACAAGATTTTTGCGGAGTTGCTTGTAGGCGGTGCCTGATTGGAAAATAATTCCTTCCGGCACGATAATGCCGGCGCGGCCTTTGGGCCGGAGGTGGTTCATAATGTAGTCCACAAACAGCACTTCCGAACGGCTAGACTGAATACTGAATTTGCTGTGCGGTTTAATTCCGCCTTTGGGCGACATAAACGGCGGATTGGCGAGAATCACATCAAATTTATCTCCCCAACGCTCATCATTGGAAAGAGAATCATATTGGAAAATTTTTGGGTTTTTGAACTGGTGAAGATACATATTGACCTGCGCGATTCGCACCATGCCTGGGTCTATGTCATAGCCTTCAAGATTATTCATTAAACTGCGACGCTGGTCGGGCGTGAGTGGTTTTTCTTTTTTCTCCGGATCGTCTTTTTTGTCGTGTTGCTCTAAAATATGTTTGTATGAACTTACTAAAAATCCGCCGGTGCCACAGGCCGGATCAAGTATTTTGTCATCTTTGGTTGGATTCACCACGTCAACAATAAAATCAATAATATGGCGCGGCGTGCGGAATTGTCCGGCATCGCCTTGGCTCGACATTATAGAGAGTAAATACTCATAGGCATTGCCGAGTTCTTCGGGGTGCGAATAGTCAAAGTAATCGATTTCTTTCAAGAATAGGCCGAGCGTTTCCGGTGAGCGGTATGGCAAAAAAGCGGATTTTAAGATATTGCGAAATAATTCCGGCAATTGTTTAGCTTCGGCGAATTTTTGAAAAGCCATCACATATAAATTCATTCTGTCTTGATTGCCAATCCTTGAATCCATAATCCTAGCCCATGAATACTGCTCAAGGTCGCCTACGAAAAAAGCCGGTTCATCGCCGTTTTTTATCGCCGCTTGATCCATATCGTCCATAAACTTATAAATCAAGGCATAGGTGATTTGGTCAATTTGTAAAGTCGGATTTGGCACCACGCCAACCAGCACTTGGCGGGCGGCGTCTATATGTCTTTTTGTGTCTGTGTTCATAATTTTATAAATTCGTCAGATGATAGGCATAATCACGGACATATTGCGGAACCACGGTTTTGAATCCATTCAATTGCTGGTATTCGTCAAAATGGAAAGATGATTCAGTATTAAAGCGCGCGGTTTGGCGGCTGGTGATGATATCGCGTACTTTTTCATCTGTAACATAGGCCTTAAAGAACATTTTTACCGGTTCGTAATGTTGCTGGTCAACCGGGTTTACTTCCATAAACTTTACCCATTCTGATTCCAATAAATCATCTTTCATATCAAAACCTTCTTTGTCGCCAAAAGCCACTTGCAAGAACTCTTTGACGGTAACTCGGCGATCAACATGAAAAATATTACGGATACCGTCAAGATTGAGAAAATGTTTTGGTTTGTCAAAAATATGTTTTTTAACAAAATCCTCGGCTTCTTCGGTGTCGCCATTCTCCCACATATTTTTTAAGGTCTCGTTTCCGAGCACATCTTCTTCCACGGCGCGTTTAAAGCCCTCGCGATCTATGCGCATAATTACTCCCTCTGGAGTTTCAGAAATCGTGACTAATTCGTCAGAAGTGGCCAAATCTATCGGGCCTTTTAGAGCGGTTGGCCCGTCGCCTCCGGAACCGTCTGTACTTGGGCCATCTCCGCCGGGACCAGGCGTAACGCCGATTGGCGGCAGTTCAATTTTTTCATCATAAGGAAATTCATTTTCAAAATATTCGCAAGTAGCAAAAAAATCAAAAAATTTAAATTTTTCTTTTGATTCAACAACTGGTTCATTTTGATAATCATTATATTCAAAAAGATATTTTCTGGTGCCTCGCCCTTTTATCTGTACAAAATCAGTCGGACTAAAAACCGGGCGCATCAGCGCGATATTGAGCAAATCTTGGCAGTCATAACCGGTAGTCATCATGCCAACTGTAACTGCGACACGAGTTTTACTGGTATCATAGCCTTCGGGCTGATTCGATTGTCCGCCTAGGCGATTATTGGCGAAATTTATGGTCATTTGTTGGGCATTAGCCACTTGCGAAGAAACCTGCATGGCAAAATTCGATTCACTGTATTGCCCCGGCCATTTGGCAAAGGCCAATTTATTCAGAATGTTCGTAATTCGCGCCGCGTGTGCCTGTGAGACGCAAAAGACGATTGATTTTCCAAATAGTTCTGTGCCTAATTTTTTTGCGACCGGATCAAATAATCCGTTATCAATAAGCGCCTTGCACATGGCGATATTGGTTTCCTCATTGAAAATTTTTCGCTCGAAGTGGCGTTCGGTAAAGGTTTCGTCGATGGTTTCGCCGCTTTCAGTAAGTGTGTGGACAGCATAGCCCTCATCTGAAAGAAGTTCGGTGGTGATTTCCGTGCGTGCGTCAACAAGAGTCGGTTTAATGAGATAGCCTTCTTCTGCTCCCTTTTCTAAATCATAGGAAAAAGTAGGATTTCCAGATTCACATCCAAAAGTTTTATAGGTATCAATCAAAAGCCGACGCTCGTATTCTCTTTGGCTATCCGCGCCTTCGGCATCAAATCCTCGTAAATAATTTTTTGGGGTGGCGGTAAGGCCGAGTTTATAGCCGACAAAATATTCAAATACAGCCCGGCTATTCCCACCAATGGAGCGATGAGCTTCATCGGAAATAACCAACTCAAAATCGGTTGGAGAAAATTCTTTTTTATAGCGGTCGCCGGCCAGAAAAGTTTGGATGGTTGAAACGACAATACTGGCATTTGCCCATGAATCTTTGCTCTCCTTATAGATAACACTTTGATAATCATGGCCAAGGTATTGCACAAATGCTTTCTGCGCCTGATCTTCAAGCTCTAACCTGTCAACAAGAAAAAGCACTCGGCGAGCGTTGCCTGATTTAAGAAATAACTTGATAACTGCCGCCGAGACGAGAGTTTTTCCCGTGCCGGTTGCCATTTCAAACAGAAATCGCTGACTACCGCTTTTAGCTGATTCTTGAAGCGCTTTGATTGCCTGAACTTGATATGGACGAAGTTGTTTGAGTTTATTTTTTTTCAAAAAATCC
>JAUSKR010000050.1 GCA_030649445.1 bacterium | reverse complement strand
CCATGTGAGTGAAGATATGCCGCTCTGCCTTTGTCAGCCGAATTCCATCAATAATAGAGGCGTGATTCAGGCTGTCGGTGATGATGGCATCTTCCTCGGTCAACATCGTACCGAAAAGCCCGCCGTTGGCATCAAAGCAGGAAGAATAAAGGATCACGTCTTCTGTGCCCAAAAACTTCGCGAGCTTCTGTTCGAGTTCCTTGTGAATCTCCTGGGTGCCGCAAATAAATCGCACCGAGGAAAGCCCAAATCCCCAGCGGTCGAGAGTTTTCTTCGCCGCTTCGATGAGCTCTTTATTATTTCCTAATCCAAGATAATTATTTGCACAAAAATTAAGCAGCGTGCGACCGCTCACTTCAATCTCGCGGCCCTGACTCGAACTGATGATCCGTTCTTCTTTAAAAAGCCCGGCGGCAGTAATCGCCTCCATCTCCTTTTGAATTATCGACAACAGTGATGAATCCATTAAAATTTAAATAATAATTTCGGGTGGGCGTTCATTGCCTTTTCAAACGTTTCAGGTGCATAGTCTGCAAATGGGATGATCGTCCCCTGCCCGCTCTTCATGATAATACTCCACATCTTGTCCTGAATGCCATTAGAGCGGTCAGACAGCATGCGCTGGGCTGTCTGCCAGGTTGAAAAAATCCGCCGACCGATGATCGAGTGCAGAGTGAGTCCCTTCACGATCACGCGGGAAAACTTCGGGATAGTGAAGTCGCCGTCTTTGAGTCCAAACAAAATCACATGCCCGCCGCGGCGCGTGCTCTCGATCGAATTATTGAGCGAGGCATTGGGTCCAGCCATCTCCATGGAGATATCCACGCCCTTGCCATAGGTCAGATCCATCATGCGGCTGACGACCTCCGGGTCAGCGTCATATGGATTTTTCTTTTGTTTCTGCTGGATCAAAATCGTCTCGTGCGCACCCAGAGCTTTGGCGATCTCAAGATTAGCCGGGCTGATGTCCACGCCGATGATCTTGACGGCCCCGAAGGAACGCAATAACAGAATTGAAAACATACCGATGGGACCGCAGCCGAACACTGCGACGCGCTGACCGCGAAAGTCAGTGGCCGTTGTCGCGTGCACAGCGTTGCCAAAAGGATCATACATCGCGGAGATCTCCGGCCTCACTCGGTTGGGATCCACAATCCAAAGATTTTTTGCCGGAATCTTCACATACGGAGCGAATATTCCGTCAATGGAAATGCCTAAGATCTTGTCGTCCTGGCACACGTGGCTTTCGCCAATGTGGCACTGGAAGCACTTTCCGCAAGTGACGTGACTGTCCCCAGAAACTAAGTCGCCCTTCTTAATGTCATAGAGCATCTTCACCATCGAGCCTGCCTCCACCACCTCCCCAGTGAACTCGTGACCCAAAATCCGTATGGTCTTGCCCTCTTTTTTGAGCGAGTCGTGGACCATGTCCTTGAACGAAACCCGGTTCCAGATCCCGCGGTCGCTTCCGCACACGCCAGCAAAACTCACTTTCATGATGACGCTGATCGCGTCCAAAGAATTTTCCCTTTCATTCAAAAGCGGCATCGGGATTTCCCGCTTGATAAAACCTCTTGACCGATCCCAACCGTCTTTTTCAATATCGAGTGTCAGTCCCTGAATGGAAGCCATATTCTCACATTCTAATCTAAATTTTTAAAACAAAACAGCCTGAACTGCTTGGAGTAGTTCAGACCGTTTTGAGGTCAGAAGAGCGCGCGACAGCTCTCTGCCTGAAACATTCCAGCACTATGTCGCTGGGCCTTGTTCCTTTGGCAACCTGGGGGTTACCTTATTCTTTAGACGGATGAGTCGAGAAAATATTTCGTATTTTTATCATTTTTTAGAAATAAAACAGCGCGAAAGTATTCGCGCTGCAAAACTAAGGACGATTGGACGAAAATTTTCTTACGCTTTTGTGGCTTCTTTTAAAAACCGATACACCTCTTTCACTCTTTTACCAAACACATCTGCCCTCATTCCTCCGGTCAAATAACCCGCGCGATAAAGACGAACGTCCTCCGCCAATGTGTTTATTTCATTCCGCCAATGATTAAGAGAGGCGATTTCGGCGGGAACCCTTATTGCGGGAACTTTCCCCGACGGACCGTCTCTGAATTCTTTAATAACATCTGTGGCTTGAGGATCGGAAAGAATTGAGCTATCTTCCATCATCGAACCCACTTTAGCGCGCCGCTGTTCTAAAACTACATCAAATTTTTTAAAGAGAGGTTTCTGAGTAACAAATCCCTCCCAGAGAGCTCTCGCTTTTGTTACTAGGCTATCCAATTCGGCAAGCTCCTCGGCAGTAAGCTCAACATTTTCCCCAAACATCGCTGTCCCATATTTATCCGGATAATCAATGCGGGTACATTTTTCAAAAATGGTCTTCAGCAACGTCAGATTCAACAACTCTATTCCTCCTGGCTGGCGTGTCTGATCATCGGGCTTTTGCTGCATATAATTTCAAAATTAGTTTGAAAGTATTTGTGTGGGATATCCTGACCTTTGCACGAACCTTTTTTGAGAAGCGCATCTGACGCACTCCGCCACCATTTGTATGGGGGGAAGGACGGCGGAGTGCGACCTTCTTATTTTCCCGCGCGGAGGAGGGGGTTGGGGGGAGGAATCCGCGCGGGCTTTCGGCTTTCGTGGAGGTTGGCGAATTTTTATGCAACAATATTCTTCCAATCGGTTTGTCGTGCGGCGACTTTCGCTTTTGCTATTATCCTATTTTTTTCCTCGGTCGACAAGAGATTTGAAAGAATATTGTTCGAATTAGCAGGATCAATTATCCGCGCGAACAATGGATTACTCGTGTCCTTGGCGAGTTCATTAAGTATATAAAAAGCATTATTACCTAAGCTATCCGCAGTTTTTGATTTGCCAGTGAGAATATTACTAATCAATAAATATTCCAAATAAATCGATGGAAAGTCGAGCTGATTAAGTTCTCGCCAAATTTTTAGAACTTTTATTTCATTTGTTCGCCCTGATTGTGAAACATCCGTGATGTGCCTCTGAATATTAGTCTGCTGACGTGAGCCGGATTTTGAAAGGTATACCCAATGATCATTTGTGGAACCTGTTTGCTTCCTCGCAGGAGTAATATCTATCTCTAAGCCATTAAGATTAATTCTTACGGAAACATTTTGCTTGCGCACATTTTGATAACTACTACTTAAGGTTGTAAATAGAGAATCGAAAATACCTTTCAGGCCACCACTATTCTCGTTGCAATCGCTACTAAGAGAGACAAGATAATCAACATCAGAGGCAAGATAGATAGCCGTCCCCTTCGCCCTTGAACCAGAATCAAAAATATTTAAATAGCAACCTCCTGCCCATTGGATAAGCCTCCCTTGAAGCTGATAAATAGCTTGCTGGTGAAGCCCTAAATTCCGTGGGCTGTATTTTTGTAATACGTTGTAGAGATAAATATCAGCGCCGCTCATAGCTTGTCGTAATTAAAGATGTTAAAACATCATTCAAAAGTCGTCCCCTGAAGTTAACAACAACAGTATTTGCGCGATTAGCAATCTCATTCATCTTCTCAGGAGGAATGCTTGCTGGTTTAGCATAAATTACGACAGCAGTCTGATGATTCTGTCGAGCGCTGAAAACTTGGTCGATCTTTGCGCCGAAAGATTCCCAATCGACCAAAAAAAGGGTTTCATCTTTAGCTTTGTCAATATTATCTTGGGTTATCTGAATGATTTTGCCTCTGAATATTTTAGAATCTAGAATAGACGTCTCTAGACTCTTGAAGGCATCAGCAGACCCGAAAACAGCGATCCTTCTTTTTGAGAGACCGATGCCAAGACGATACCAAACCGGCACAACGCCTTTTATTACCAAATATA
>JAUSKR010000047.1 GCA_030649445.1 bacterium | reverse complement strand
CAGATCATATTCCCCGTCATGATCAGTTAAATATTTCATCACGATTGTGATATAGGCAGTTTCTATTTGAAGCGGACGTGATGCTTCAGTTAGAGCGGGATCAAATTTCTGCTCGCTAATCGTTTTAGAAAAAATTTGGACAAATTCAGCTTTAGTCTGACAGTCTCCGCAACCGATTAAAGTAACGCTGTGACCGCGCTTTAAGAGTTCATTTATTGTTCCTTCGGCAATTCTCTCCGTGCCACCTTGTCCAATTGTGGGAATAGGTGCAAATGGTGGAATAATGACCAATATTTTCATTCTGCCTCCTTCCTTGACCTTAGGTTGCATCCAGAAACTCTTCCCCGAATCACTTCTGTGACTCGATTAATTAATTCCAAACTAGGTGGCTCGATCCCTACCCACTGTTCTGGCACTTCGTTCTCTGGTCGTTCTGGTAATGACACATACTGCGCCGGATTGGCAGTCATATAGAGGTGGCCATGAACCGCGGTCTCAAACTGACCCGGCTCACCAATAAAATGTCTTCTTTTTTCGGTCCTAAGCTCCTGTGGATCTCCTGATTCAGCATAGCTAGTGTCTAACTTACCGCCGTCTTCCAGAGATTGTAAGTCGGGAGCCCAATTTCCGCTAAAATGAATTTCCGGGTTGTGAAGAGATAAATTGGCTTCATTGATTGCATCTAGCGCTTGTCTTAGTATTATTAAGGCCTCGTCGAAAGCTATGATGTGATCTAGTTCACCGGGATCACTTTGCTGCCATGGTCTTCTAAATTTTCCTCTCTCTCGCCAATAGTCGCCCCGGGGGTGGATTACAAGATGGAGGCCATTTAAATGCGGCTTCATAACAATTACAATTACAAATTTTTCATTTGCCCAAACTAGTTTCTCCCCACCATTTGCCCTAGTCTCGTAGTGTTCTACGAGTCCTTGAAATTCTTCTGTTGACTGGTCTATTGATGATGATCCTGCCGTGTCTATTTTCAAATTGTTAGCTAGACGTTCCCAATATGGCATATAACGACGGACTAAATCAGCTTGGTCAGCTGTTATACTTTGCTCCTCCCCGACAGTAATATCAGCAACGATGTTTACTGGTTTGCCCCAGCCACTTTTTGAGGTGGGATTACGACCAAAAACGTTTAAATGGTCTGTCGTCCCGGCCCTCGAGTTGAGGTGAATATTACTCCAAAAATCAGGCATGCGACCACTTTCAGTCAACAATTTGGCAGCACCCAGAGAGAGAGTCGCTGCCTCAACAAGATCTTCAGGGTCTGCCTTTTGCCAATCAAATTCACCGGTTTTTTTGATGGCCAAATTGGTGCCTTCTGATCTTAAAATTGTGCCGCTGGTCGGTGTATACAATTCAAAATTTCCATCGGTTGTTTGCCAGATAGTCTCATGACCGAACTGTTCTCCTTCAATTTCACTCATTTGTCCTCTCCAAACTAACCCTGATCAAAAATATCCGGATTAACGATAATCAACAATCCGTCCCTTTAGCTCTTTTTTGCCCCGCTTAATATCGGACGCTGAAAACTTCTTCTTGTTTTTAGTTTTTGAATTATTGGTTTCAATAATTGTTTTGGCTAGTTTTTCAAAACGGGAAGCGATCAAAGTCCAGCTGAACTTCTCTTCGACGGTTTTGCGGGCAGCTTCGGCCATTTTGTCATGAAGTGCAGGATTTTTGAGAATTTTATTAACAGCTTCACTGATTGCTTTAGCGCTTCTAGCTCGAACCAAAAGACCATTTTGCCGATCTTTGACGGCAAGAGGGATACCGCCTTTTTTACTGCCGACAACCGGCGTGCCTGACGCCATCGCTTCCAAAACGACTAGTCCGAGTGGCTCGTCCCAAATTGAAGGGATAACCAAGACATCGGCCCGGCAATAAAATTCCTTCAGTTCTTTGACAAAGTCGCTACCAAAATAACCAAGCATGTGGACGTTTTTGATCTCATTGTCAGCAATATATTTTTCCAGATTTTCTTTTTCATCACCACTGCCTAGAATAAAAATCTCGGCCTTAATCATTGGAGCGGCTTTAAGTAGATAAATTACTCCTTTTCTTGTCGTCAATTTCCCGACGAAGATAACAACTTTTTTGTTTTCAAGATGATATTTTTTGTTAATTGTTTTCACCAGAGTTAAATGATTATAAAGTTCAAGATCAACTCCGCCCGGAATAACCTTCACCTTGTTTTGCTGTTTTCTGCCATAGACCTTGAAAAACCACTTCTTGGTATCGCCCGAAACACAGATTATGCTGTCTGCTCTCCGAAGTCCATCTTTTGTCAGCGGTAAATAGCGCCGATCAAGGGTTGAGTTCAAAATTCCGGTGCCGTGTTCTATTACAATGAATGGAATACTGTAGACAACTCGCAGGTAGTTCGCGATCCAAACAAAAAAAGATGCGTGGTGGACAAAAATTATATCAGGCTTAAACTTTTCGACCGCTTCGAGTGTCGTTTTGTAGAAAGCCGTCATTAATTCGGTAATTTCTGCCGCTGTTAGATCTGCATATCTTTTACAGTTTGGATGCTCAGAATGACCGGTGAACGCAGCAAAGAAAGGCAGCTCCACTTCAAAAATCTTCACACCTTTAATTGGTCGATGGTCAGGGGTGACTATGCCAGCTGTGTCACCGGCTTGTGCCATTTTTTCACATAATTTTCTAGCATAAGTTCCGCTTCCCGATCCATAGAGTGGGAAACAGAGAAGCTGTAGTATTTTCATAATTTAGTCCCTTTTCGGGCTTTTTAAATAATGCGCCGCTTCTTCCGGTGGCATGACGTTGATGATGATTTCACTGCCCAATTCGAAACCGCCAAAAGTTGACAACCTGGGAAGTATTTCCATGTGCCAATGATACGAAGCAGAATCTTTATGAATAACTGGTAGTGTATGAATATAGAAGTTTAGAGGTGGATTGTCAAGTGTTTTGTTGAGCATGGCCAGAGATTCAAAAACGATCTCAGAAAAGAGCAGCATGTTTTGCTTCGTCGTTTCTTCAAACTGGCTCTGATGATTCTTGGGTAAAATCCAGGTCTCGAAAGGAAAACGAGAGGCGTAAAATTCGATAGCGACAAAATTATCGTTCTCAGCAATGACCCGGATTTTTTCTTTTAATTCATGGTTAATAATATCGCAGTAGATACAAGCGCCATTGACACCATAATAAGTATCAGCGCCGTCAATTTCCTGGCCGACTGTATTTGAGATGATGCCAGAAGCAAAAATCTGAGCGTGCGGGTGGTCAATCGAAGCACCAGACTCAGCGCCGTGATTGTAAATCGGCATGATCGAGACAACTTTTTCGTGCTCTTTGATCCAGATATATCGTTCACGCATAATCTCAAATAAGTTGTCCAGCAGTGGTTTTGGAAAGGATAAAAGATTTAAATCGTGATCCTTGATGACAACAACTTCATGATCGCCGACTGAAGCCCTAGCTCGGTAAAAGCCTTTTTCGGGATAGAAACTGCGGATAGACTTTTTTGACTCGTCTTCGACAAAAGCCGGATAGCGGTTTTCGATGACATAAATATCCTTATGATCCGCCTTCATGTTTTTTTTATTTGCTTTAAAACCTTCGGAATCGACACAAAATGGACATTTGGTTTTGTCAGAAACCTTGACACTTTTTGGAATAATAAAATCTTGCGGCCGCTTCGCCCGTTCCGGTGCGATGACAACCCAGTCACCAGTGATAATATTTTGGCGTAATTCAGGCATAACCCTCCTTTCAAATAATCAAAATGTGGGATGATTGAAGATACAAGAAACAAGTTGCAAGATACAAACATTATTCAAATTACAAAGTTTCAAATTTCAAATATTTGATATTTTGAATGTTGGATATTGAGATTTATTTGTTTCTTGTATCTTGTATCTTTTCCAAATTAATCGGCTATCAGCCGATTCGTCTGTCCATGGCATATCGCAATTGCCAGAGCATCAGCCGCATCATCGGGCTTGGGACAATCCTTGAGACGACAGCTGACCCGAACCATTTCCTGCATCTGTTTTTTATCAGCTCGGCCATAGCCAGTTAATGCTTGCTTGACCTGAAGTGGGGTGTATTCAAAAACCGGCAAACTAAACTTTTTGGCGGCTACAATGGCAACTCCCCGAGCTTCGGCGACTGAAATAATTGTCTTTTGGTTCTTGAAAAAGAACAGCTGTTCAATCGCCACTTCGTCCGGCTGATTATTTTCAATTATAACAGAAAGCGAATCGAAAATATGCGCCAGTCGCTCCGGCTGCGGCGTGTTCGGCTTGGTTCGGATGCAGCCGTATTTGAGCGGTTTAATCTTGCCTGTGTTCATTTCAATCAAGCCCCAACCCATGATGCCAGTACCGGGATCTATTCCGAGAATTTTTATCATCGTTTATCCTGCTCTCTCCATGCTTGCACTTTCTGTAGATGTTCAGGTTCTTCATAATAGAAACCGGTTGTTTGGTCACATAACTCGACAAGTTCAGCTTCATCGGTGGGATCGTTTCTGCTATAGCCAAACACCCCTTCCATCTCATCAATCGTGTGATGCGGCAGCCAATCAGGAGCCTGTGGTTGAAACTTTTCTGCGATGGAATTAAAAAAGTCTGCAACTTCGCTGATTGTCATGCTATCATCGATCGGCTTTTCAATCAGGAAGGTTTCTACAGTAACATCTCGACTAGCACCGGTAAGTTCTGGCTCAAACCCGAGCACCCTTGCGATCTCACGATTTTCTTCAGAAAGGGTGTCCCAGACAATGGCAATATATGCAGTGTTGAACTTCAGATTCGCACCACTGTCGAATGTCTGAATATTTTTATCATAAAGAATGTGGCACGCTGGACGCACCGGCTCTTCAATCATCTGATCAATTAGTTCAGACGTTAAAGAATACCCGAAACCTCCTCCCATCGGCTCAACTTGAGAGATTAAAGTCTTTTCAGTCGGTTCATGATCACTAAATTCTAGATTTGTCATTTAATTTAGCTCTAGTCAATATTACAAATTTGCATTTGAATACCACTGTTGCACAATTCGGATCGAAGTGTCATTCTGAGGCAACGAAGAATCTCTGAGATCCTTCGCCTCCAAGCTACATTGGCTCAGGATGACAATTACGCAACACTGGCATTTGAATAGACATTATTGACATCATCTAAGTCATCGAGATTTTCCATAGTTTTTTCAACTACTTCTTTTTTACCATCCGAAACTTCAATAGATAAAAGTGGCAAAAAAACAATCTCCGTGCTTAAAACAGTGTAATTTTTCCGCTCGAGCGTTGTTTTTACACCATTTAATTCAGCCACATCACATATGATAATGTAAAGATTTTCATCCTTTTCATAATTTGTCGCACCAGAATCGATTATATCCAGTTCAATTTCTTCGGCAGTTTTTGAACTGTTTTCTGCATCCAAAACAATCTGGCCGGTTTTTTTGAATAAGTAGGCAACACTGCCCGAGGAGGCAAATGAACCGCCGTTTTTGTTCAGAATAGCTTTGATCTCGGCCAAGGCCCGATTCTTATTGTCGGTCAGACATTCAATTAGAATAGCTACTCCGCCAGGCAAATAGGCTTCGTAGGCAACTTCTTCCAGCTGTGCCCCGCCGTCAAGCCCGCCCATGCCCCGTTTGATGGCGCGATCGATGTTATCCTTTGGCACACCGACAGCCTTGGCGTTATCAATGGCTAATCGCAGCGACGGATTCATGACCGGATCGCCGCTCTTGCCGTCGCGCGCCGCGATGGTGATTAGCTTCGCCACCTTCGTAAAAACCTTCGACCGCTTGGCATCGATAACAGCTTTCTTATGTTTTGTCGTCGCCCATTTGCTGTGTCCGGACATTGAAATATTGCTTTGTTTAATTCTTCCGATTTACCCCCATTCTAGCTTGTGTACAACCTCTTTTCAACCCATTGCAACATTCCAACCATATTTGGATTCACTCCCTCACTACAGCACACCGGTGTGCTGTAGTGAGGGAGAATAATCACAGCAGAAGACAATAATTTTGATTTATTCTTTAATAATACCAGTTTTAGTTAGTTCAAATTTAATCATGCCATCTTGGTCAGTTCGAAACATTGTAATATTAAGTTTCTTCAATAGTTCTAGAGTCACGGCATGAGGATGGCCGTAGGTATTGTCGGCGCCGACTTCGATAATAGCGTATTTTGGTGTCACAGTTTTTAATATTTGTTCATTAGTCCCATTTTTCGAACCGTGATGGGGAATTTTCAAGATGTCGACTTTAAAAACATTAGTCAGGTTTTTTTGAGTATAATAATCAAACATTGCCGACTGTTCATCTGCTTCGATGTCGCCGGTAAACAGGGCACAATGGTCAAAATAGCAAAATTTTGTTACCTCGGACGAATTATTTAAATTGCTCAATGTAGTGCTTTTATATTTATCACCTGGCCAGAGAAAATCCAGCTCAGCATCAGCAAAAGGTATGATCTTTTCATACACTCCCGGAACTTTGAAACTGATACTTTTGTTTTTAATTTTGTTGAGAAATTCGAGGTAACCATTTGTGGTATCTAAAACACCAGAACTGTAAATAGTACCAATATCATAGCGATCTAAAATTAAGTTGATGCCTCGCAAGTGATCAGCGTGCGGGTGAGTTAGAATAATGATGTCGATTTTACGGTCAGAAAGTGACATCGCTTTACCAATTTCCGACAACACTTTATCATCCGGACCGCCATCAATTAATATTTGGAAATCACCTTTTTGAATTAATTCAGAATCACCCTGGCCGACATTGAAAAAATAAATCTCGGCACCGTCTGTCTTCGGACTTTTGGCTACTTCAGAATAGACAAAGAATAGTAGTAAAATTAATATACTAAAGAGATATTTTTGAAAAGTTTTCACAATTATTTCCCAATAGAGGCAAATGGTATTTTCGCCAGAATTTCGACAATTTTAACGATATATTCCAGTACCGGCCAGGCAATAAAACCGCTGATTTGGCCAAGCGGAAAATAAACCAAAGTTAACATTCCGGTGACAAAAATCAGCGCCATCGACAGTGGAATTAAGGGCAAAACTAAAATATTCGCCACTGGCGCTATCAATGAAATTCGACCAAACTGCCACCAGATCAGCGGAAAAACAGCTAACTGAGCACCCAGTGTCGCGACTAGGGGTGATTTAATCCCGTCTGGCAACTTTTTAAATTGTTTACGCTCAAATATTTTTTGAAATATTGGGGAGAAATAAATCAGACCGGCAAAAGCCAGAAAAGATAATTGGAAGCCAGTATCGTATCGCAAAACAAAAGGATTGACTAATATCATCAAAACGGCGGCTAATAACATTAAATTTGTCTGATCAGCTTGCCGGCCGATTAGGCCACCAAATAAAATCAGAAGTGAAAAAATCGCCGCCCGGACGACACTTGACGACGCTCCCGTCATTAATACAAAAAGCAAAATTAAAATCAAACCATAAATAAAAACCCGGCGGCGGCCAAGTCGAGCTATGCAGAGTGCAGAAAAAATAAAAATAATAATGGTGACATTGTAGCCCGACAGAGCTATGATGTGCGTTAATCCTGTTTTATTTAACGCCACCATCAGATCATCGGGGATGTTGCGTTTAACACCAAGCAAAATGCCGGCCGCCAGCGAGGCATGCGGCTCAGTCAAGACGCTGTTTAGAGCAGACTCGAAATGATCTGACCAATTATAAAGTCCGCCGATGAACCGCCCCCAGAGATGCTGGTCGTGTCCGAGATAGGTCAGAGATTTGGGCTGATTGATCAAGCCAAAGACTAAATAACGCTTGAGATAGCTTGAATAATCAAAATCGTCAAAAACCGGTGGCCTAGTTATTGTTCCTTTGATTTGCATGATATCGTCATACTTATAGCTAGGAAACCGCGGCACTGAAACTAGCACCCGAGTTTTTTGGCTCTCAGACGCACCATTCCCCACCCCGGGAGTGAGGTTTGGTATGAATTCGACAATCAATTTTTGATTTTTGAAATCAACCTGCGGCCGGGCAACCACTTTGCCTGTAATTTCTACTTCTTGGTTGAATGGCAGGACAGCGTTATTTTTCGTTTCAAACCAGGAGTAATTAAGTAGTCCCAAAAAAATAAAGATAACGGCGCACGAAATCAGAGCCAAAGTATGATTTCGTAATAAAAAGTTGATAAAAGCCGAAAACAACAGGCAGACGAATGTTAAAATAATTACCGGCCAGGTCTGATAAAAATTTAAACTTACAAATGAAGCGATTAAAGTACCGGTCAAAAACAAAAGCGCGAAGAGTGTAAATATTCTGTAAGGATAGTAAATATTCTCGAATTTTTTGGTAAAAAATTGCTTCAAGTGAATTGCTTCCTTTTGTCATCCTCGGGTTCAGCGATGTAGCTTGAGAGTGAAGCCCGGGGATCCATAAAATGTTTTCTGGATTCCCGCCTCCGCGGGAATGACAGCACAGTGAGTAATTGCAAAAAAAAATACACTGGCGTAATCTTGCAAAATTTACTATTATTATAGTATCATAAGAAATCGAAAGTTAATCTTTTTTGAGTCATGCCAAAAGAAAAGAAACTAAAAAAAGAAGAGAGAATAATCGAGCTGACGGCCGCATGGCAGAGGGCTCAGGCCGATTTTGCTAACTTGAAGCGTCAGACCGAACTTGATCAGGTTAAACTGGCCAAACGGATAAAATCAGATTTAATTCTGGAAATCCTGCCAGTGCTGGATAATTTTCAGCTCGCCGCTAAACATGTGCCAACCGAGCTTGAGAATAACAACTGGGCACAAGGCGTCAAACAGATCGAAAAACAGTTTGAATCTATATTGACCTCCGCAGGGCTTGAAAAAATTCAGACAATTGGCCAGCAATTCGATCATAATCTCCACGAAGCGATCGAATCCGTCTCGAGCGAACAGCCGGAAGGTGAAGTTGTTGAGGAACTTCAAGCTGGCTATCAAATTGATAGTAATGTTATTCGTCCGGCGAAAGTCAAAGTCTCGCGTGGTAAATAGAATTAACATAAAAACCCGAAGCTAATGCCTAAAAAAACAATCAAGATTCTTGGTGCCGGTCTGTCAGGATTAACTGCTGGAATCAATTTGGCTAAAGCCGGTTATACGGTAGAGATCTATGAAAAAAGGGCAGACAGTGGCGCCCGATTTCATGGCGATCTCCAAGGGCTCGAAAACTGGTCAGAAAAAGTAGATGTGTTGGATGATCTGCGGACAATGAATATCGATGTCAGCTTTGATTACACTCCTTTTAGCGAGTTCTTCGGGATTGATGGTGGCAAGACAAGGCCATTTAAATTTTACGAAGCGATATTCTATGTCGTCAAACGAGGATCGATGGAGGGCAGTATTGATCAAAGTCTGAAAAATCAAACTCTAAAACTTGGTGTAAAGATAAAATATAATCAGACGGTCTCCCCAACTGATGTAGACATTGTGGCTACCGGCCCAATCACAAAAGCCGTTGTAGGCGCGGCAAAAGGCATCGTTTTTGAAACAACTCATCTAGATATCGCGATTGGAATAGCAGACACAAGCGTGGCAAATGGTGGTTATGCTTATTTATTGATCACAAAAGGCTACGGCTGTCTGTTCTCAGCGGTCTGTGGTGATTTAAGTAATATCAACGATTGCTTTGATGAGACGAAGAAAATCATCACAAAAACACTATCGCTCGACATCAAAAATCCTCGTAACGTTGGCGGGGTTGCTTGTTTTGCGACCCATAACAAATATAGAGAAGGAGAAAAATTGTTCGTGGGCGAAGCGGCAGGACTTCAGGACTTGCTCTTTGGCTTCGGAATGCGGCACGCGATTAAATCCGGTTATATCGCGGCTCAGAGCATAATCAAAAACCAAAATTATGAGAAAAATATCGAAAAATATTTCTTTAAAAAGCGCAGGGCTGGCATCGTCAACCGCTACCTCTGGGAAAAGACACTGAACTCGCGGACATATTTTTTTCTCTTCCATAATCTTTTATCAAAAAAATTTCTCTTTTCTTTCTATAATTTTAACTTGATCCAGAGAATGTTATATCCGCTTGCCCTGAAATATGTTAAAAACACTCATTCGCTGCAAGACCTACAATTGAAAAATTCATAACTACTCACTCACCTTTCATTACCATCCCAAGTAGAACGGAATAGAGCCGAGGGGTTTTATAATGGTAAATTCCTCTTGTTCTCATAAAAGATTTCTCCGACTGCTCAGTGAGATCATAGGGTTGAAATGACAGATATAAGTGAGTTGTAAATAAATGGTTGACAAAAGCATTTTTTTGTTGTATAAGATATATGCCGCAATGAACAAGGCGGCAAGGAGTACCAACATGCGAACGGAGCTTCCGCTCTCGTTTGCGCCACGCGACTACTTCCGCAGACTGATTGACCTAATGGTCAGCAAGCAGAAGTATGAGTTCGTGGCTTGGGTGTCGATCGACACCGCCCGCGACGTACCGTACCATGTCCCCTGCAAAGGGGCACGGAGTTCTCGACTGTTCTTCCGTGTTCCTGGACGAGCCGTCATGGTCATGGCTGAGTTCAACGAACGGATCGAGGACTTCGAGGTCTGGTTCGGAACTGAAGCTCCGCAAAGCCCCGGTGACCACGGCTATCGTCATCACTGGGCCATCTCACTGTACTGGGAAATGGGTGAAGTGGGGCTACAACGGTGGATTGACCAAACGCAGCAACCCGGCATCCATTTCTGGGAACTTCCCGACCCGGAGATCCAAACGCCCGACGGTTTCCAGTTCAGCAGTTGCGCGATGAACTGGAAATACGAACAGGAGCCGAGCTGCTACTTCTGCCCTGGCCGGCGTACCTTGCCGGCCGACATCGCCAGCGCCATCAGCGCACTGACAGCGACACCGCGGCTTGCCGCCGATGACACATTCCCGGAGATGTTGGTGACCGGCTTCGCGCCGTACTACACCTTCCCAGGCTGTGAGCAGAAGTTCGTTGGCTTGTTCCCGTGGAAACGCTTGAGACGATTCGTTGCGCGACCCTACGGCTTGCCGTTCGGTAAGCAAGACGCGGTTCTGCGCCGCTAACCCCAGACAAATGGGCGTTCACCACGATACGGTGAAGCACGGCCAGCCCCACAAAGGCTGGCCTTGTTAATTTCTGGCTCTTGACCCGTTCGACGAGCTCAGGGTCAATAGAGAACGCAGTCAAACTATTGACAAAATGTAAAGTATACTTTACATTT
>JAUSKR010000003.1 GCA_030649445.1 bacterium | reverse complement strand
TCTTTTTCGATATAAGTATCAGTGTGAGGCAGGTAAGCTTCTGGCTGATAATAATCATAGTAGGAAACGAAATAATGAACGGCGTTGTCGGGAAAATAACTCCGGAATTCGTCGGCTAATTGCGCCGCCAGAGTTTTGTTGTGGGCAATGACCAAAGTCGGGCGCTGAACTTTCTCAATAACATTGGCCATCGTGTAGGTCTTGCCCGAGCCGGTCACACCCCAGAGAGTTTGGTGCTTGACGCCTTTTTGTAAATTATCAAAAAGACGAGCGATCGCTTCAGGCTGATCTCCAGTCGGTTTGAAATCTGTTTTTATTTTGAATTTATTCACAACGGTAAATTATTGCAGATTAGACAATTAAATGCTACAGTAGTAGACATCCTGCTCTCAACATGGGTGAAGAGACGCAGTAAACTACCATGAAAGGTACTTCCGAACATGCAGAGAAAAGGGCACAGTGATCTGAAGGAGCTGGATGGCGTGCCGCGCAGAAGTGCTCAAGCTGCGCTCAACATGATCACCGATTTGGAGCGCATGCACAACAGCGGCAGGGCTGTGATCACCGCGGTGGTGGTCGCAACCCTCGACCGGTGCCAGCATCAGCGTTGCACGTCTGGAACCGGCCACCGGCCGGCTATCAGCCTGCTCGAGAGCATCTGTGCGGACAACCCCGACAGGGAGGTCCAGCTCTACGTCAAGATCGACGACGAGGTCCCCGCCGCGGCGTAACTGCGGCTCTCAGCTTCGCAACCCGGCAGCAGCTGTTGCCGGCGCACTGCCGCGGGCGGTGGCTCAGCCACCAGCCCGCGGCGACCGTACCAAAATTATTTTTTTCTCATATTATTTCGCCAGTCGGCGATTTTTTTGTGGTTACCGGACTTCAGAATCTCCGGAACTGTCCAGCCGTTGTATTCCACCGGCTTAGTATATTGAGGATACTCTTTTAAATACTTACCGTCTTCGTCTTTTTGCATAAATGATTCCTCGTCGGCTGAGCCTTCGGCTAGAACACCAGGTACCATTCGCGAAACCGCGTCAACCAAAATCATTGCCGGTAGTTCACCGCCGGTCAGGACAAAATCACCGATGGAAATTTCTTCATCAATTAATTTTTCCCTAATTCGTTCATCAAACCCTTCGTAATGCCCGGCAATTAAAATTAAATTGTTGTACTTTTGAGCAAGTTCCCGCACCTTGTCCTGGTTGAGTCTTTTACCTTGAGGTGTTAATAAAATTATTCTGGTTTTACTTTTAACTTTTAACTTTCTTGCCCCGAGCTTTGCCGAGGGGTGACTTTTAACTTGCCGCAAGGCGGCGTCCATTACGTCGACCTTTAAAACCATGCCTTGTCCGCCGCCGTAAGGCGTGTCATCGACGGTCTTGTGTTTGTCAGTGGCGAAATCGCGCAAATTATGGTAGTTAATTTCGATTAATTTATCTTCCTGGGCACGCTTAATGATGCTCTCAGAGAGAGGGCCGCTAAACATTTCCGGAAATAAGGTTATGACGTCAAATTTCATCCGTGTTTTCGGCGGGATTTCACTCAATTTCTAGGCACTCTCGACCTTCAACTGGCTCAGGTCGGCCTGAGTGTTAATCGAATGGCCGGGAGCCGCATGCGCTTGCGACCGTCGAAATTAAATGAAATCCCGCCTCCTATTGCTACAAAGAAAACCGCCAAGCACTAGAGCGGTGGCGGTCTCTTTGCAAAAATTTTCAATTTTTCTAAATTACAATATTATTTAAAGAACATAATATTAAGCCAGAACATCATTTGGAACATCATCAAGCATTTTGTCTTTTTGTTGATCATCTGACGAAGCAGAATCATCATCGTCATGTTTATCTGCAACTTCTGCGGCTTCTTCAGTTGCTTGGGGTTCGTCTCGGTGATATTCTGGACGCTCTGACCCTTCCGGCTCAACTATTTTCAGGTTCAACCTGGCATCATTTTTGGCGCCGTAAACACGAAGCAAGGTTCTAATCGCTTTGGCAGTTTTGCCCTCTTTACCGATAATTTTGCCCATGTCTTCAGGGTTAACATAGAGTTTGATCAAAACTCCGCGCTCGTCAATCGTTCTCTCTGTCTTTACATCTGAGGGATTGTCAACAATTGCTTTGACCAACTCCTCGATAAACTTCTCATCAGTTTCTGCCATCCTGATCCTTTCAATTCTATATTACTTACTATTCAACTGTTTCTTCAGTGGACTCAGTTTCCGGCTCGGATTCTTGGGGTAGTTCGGGTGATTGGGGAGTTTCGGATTTATCGGATACGTTCTCCTCGCTCGTTTCAGCCGTTTCCTCTGGCGTGGTTTCGGTTGTTTCGACTTTAGTTTCCTCTGTTTCGGTTTTCTTTTCTTCAGTACCGGCTTTTGCCGGTTCTTTTCCTGTATCCTTCTTTTTTGTTGGTTTGCCGTAAACTTTCTTGATCATTTTATTCTTCGGCAAAATCTCAAGCTGACACATCAAATTATTGACTGTATCAGACGGTTGCGCGCCCAAACCAATCCAGCGAAGTGCTTTTTCCTTGTCAATAACAAGGGTTTTGGGATTCGCGGCCGGATTATAATTGCCAAGGATTTCAATGAATTTTCTCTTGACTGCTTTTCTCTTATCAGCGACAACGACACGATACGCCGGGCTGTTTTTCTTGCCGACTCTAGTCAACCGGATTACTAGCATTTGTTCACTCCCGTATAACTGATCAATTTACAAATTATAAAGTAACAAATTAAGGCGCAAATGTCAATTCTGTATGATAGCCCCGCTTGAAATCGTCGTATGTCATTTCGCTCTTGTCGGCCGGTTTAACGCGGTCGATTATTAATTTGCCCTCAGCATCAAAATGAGCGGCAAGAATTTGAATTTGTTTTTCCTTGACTAATGTATGAACTTTTGGCCAATCGTCAAAGGCGCGGATTTTTCTCTCGACTGTCTTGGCCGGCGTGGATGGATCGACAAGACCATCTTCATATTTGAAAAAGTGGCTGAACGTGACTTTTTTGTTGTCCTGAGCAAACGGTTTGAGATCGCCGGCCAGATAATAGGGCAGAGAATTTAACACCAGCGACGCTCCAGCCCTGGCGGCATATTCTTTCAAAATCGTCGAGGTTTCACTGCCGGTTAATTTGAAACTGACGCGAGAAATAATTTTGCCAGCGTCCATTTTTTCATTGGCGACAATTAATGTCACGCCGGTCTTAGTGTCACCATCAATG
>JAUSKR010000040.1 GCA_030649445.1 bacterium | reverse complement strand
TGTTTTGAAATTTTAATTTTGAAAATTTGGATTTGTTTCGGATTTCGTGCTTCGAATTTCGATATTTTCTCATCATCAATAATGGTTGTCTATGGACTGCGGATAATTTCCCGCTCTGTGGTCAGCCGGAGAGGCAAATGTGGCTAAAAAAATCTTTATTCCGAAGATTGAAGAAGCGCTCGAATTTTCTCCGATGGTCAACGATTTGCTCCGCAAAGGTCGGGCTCATGGCTACGTCGCGATGCAGGAGATGATCCAGTCTATCCCTGAGCCGGAGGAAGATATTGCTGAGCTCGACCAAATTTTTGATTATATGTATCGCAAAGGTATCGAGTTCAAGGAAGAAGCTGAAAAGTCGACAGGCCTGATCGCTTCGATTCTCCAGGCCAAGAAAGAGAAGAACATGGTCGACGAACTAGGGCTTGGCGATATTTCCGATGACTCTGTTCGAATGTATCTGCGTGAGATCGGCAAAATTCCTCTGCTGACTAGTGACGAAGAAGTCAAGCTGGCCAAAAAAGCCGAAAAAGGTGACATTTGGGCCAAGAAAAGATTGGCTGAATCAAATCTTCGGCTTGTTGTCTCTATTGCCAAAAAATATATTGGCCGCGGTTTATCATTACTCGACCTAATTCAGGAAGGCAATACCGGTCTGATGCGGGCAGTCGAAAAATTCGATTACCGCAAGGGCTTTAAATTCTCGACTTACGCCACTTGGTGGATCCGCCAGGCGATTACCCGGGCGATCGCTGATCAGGCCAGAACAATTCGAATTCCCGTCCATATGATCGAGACAATCAATAAATTGATCCGCGCTCAGCGCCAACTTGTTCAGGATCTTGGCCGCGAACCGACACCGGAGGAAATTGCCCAGGAGATGGGTCTCGAAGTTGAAAAAGTCGAGCATATTATCAAAATTTCGCAGGAAACAGTTTCCCTTGAAGCGCCGGTTGGCGAAGAAGACGATTCCCGCCTCGGTGATTTTATCGAAGACACCAAGCATATCTCACCGGAGGAATCGACCTCGCAAACATTATTGAAAGACAAGATCCAGGAATTCCTCAATGGCTTGCAACCTCGCGAACAAAAAATCTTGAAAATGCGCTTCGGCCTCGAAAACGGCCGGACTCACACACTTGAAGAAGTTGGCCAGGAATTTGGCGTCACCCGTGAACGCATCCGCCAAATCGAAGCCAAAGCCCTGTCAAAACTGAAAAAAGCCGAAAGATCTATTGATCTAGAAGAATATTTGCAGGGCTAAGCCAATATGCCTTGATCGTCCTCTACAACTTTGCTATATTCAGATTGCCCGAACGCGACGCCGAAGGAGAAGGCGGAATGGAAACCGTCAAAGTCTGGATGGAAAGGTTGCTCGAAAGGGCGACCTTTGAGCTCGTGCCATTTCGCCGGAATCTCACCGATTTCTCGCGAATGGTTTCTGAACGTACTGAGCTGCTTCAAGCAGGGACGGCAATCTCGTTGCCGTGGGTCAACAAAATCACCCCCGACCACCTTCAGCGAGGCGTGGTCGAGCTTCTCCGCTTGAAGTTGGAACCAATCTGCAATATCGTTGCTCGTCGCATTGAGAGCGACACATTACTCGAAGGACTGGTGTCTCGACTCGTCGAAGCAGGCGTGACGCGGGTGTTGGTTGTCGCTGGTGACCCAAACCCTGCAGTCGGGCGATACGATAAATGTGTCGAAGTACTTCCAATCCTCGCGGGATGCGGCATCAAGAAGGTGTGGTTTGCTGGTCATCCCACAGGCCACCTCCGCTTCAGCGGCGCAGAGATCATCGATCACCTCGAGGAAAAGATATGCGTTGCAGAAGAGTGCGGAGTCCAAGTTGAGCGTCTGGTAACGCAGCTTGTGTACTCTGGTTCCGAAGCAAGAGCAGTAGAGACTTATCTTCAAAGACTTAGCTGCCGAGGCATCGAGATACCAGTCTGGATCGGGGTACCTGGCCCCGCGACTTTCGCCGGGTTACTCGATTTCGCTCGGCGGTGCGCGCTCACTTCGAGGCTACACTATCTGCTGTCGCATCCGACGATGGCTTTGCTTCCGCTGGCTGGGTGGCATCCAGAACGCTTCCTGACTAAGATTGGTGCGATGCCGTCGTGCCCGTCGGGGTTACACCTAATGGACGCCGGGAGAGATCTCGAGGCGCTTCTAAAGTGGCGAGCCAAGGCTCTGGCTGCGCTGAGATAACTGTTATAGAGAGGGGAGTGCCGATGGCTGTACAGGAAGCCATCATCTCCGGGCCCGGTCGAAAGATCGGGCCGTCATAATCATAACGGCCACATATTTTAGTAGTAAAGTTAAAAATTTTCATGGGATCATTTCCAAACTAAAGCAAAATGTCTATAAGAAAATAACCTATTTCAATTCTTTGTTCTTTTTTGCATTTAATGTTTTGGCGTTTTTGTTTGTGATGACGTTTTTACCGGTTTTGGTCTCGATTTCTTTGCGGGCGTTGCCGGCGATCGTGCCGCCTTCACTTTGTCATTGCAAGCCATTGGGTGCCACCAAGGCGCGGCAATCTATCATATTAACTGTTCATACAAATCATCAAAATTAGGATTTTCTTTTTCGATCAATTCAATTTTCTTCCGCCTTGACCCAGCTTTCAATTGTTTTTCTCGTTCAATCGCGGCAATGGAATCAGTACAATCTTCAAAATAAACTAATTTGTTTAAATTATATCTTTTTGTAAAACTCTCGACAAATTTATTTTTGTGTTCGTATGCTCTCTTGATTAAATCATTCGTCACTCCGACATACAAAATAGTATTGTCATAATTTGTCAGGATATAAATGTAATATTTTTTCATACAAAACTGATAGATTGCCGCGCCTTGATTACTTCACCCCGCCTGCGCCCCTAGGCGGGGCAAGCTACAAATCAATGGCTCGCAATGACAAAGAAAAAACTTCGTCATTCGAGCCAACCAAAGTTTAAATGGCTCGGCATTTGGTGACGGAACAGACTGGATTAGGCGAAGTAATGTCTCAGTGTCGGCCACATCAGTTAGTCGCATTTTTCCGTCTTGTGCAATCATTTTCAAACCGTGACATTTTGTCACGGTTTGATTTCCGCCCTCTTTGAGCAATCTTTCCTTCAATTTTCGCCAATATGCCAAAGGATCAATACTGTTAGTCAAAATGGCGATTACATCAGTAACCGAAAAATACCACAACTCTTTATCTTCATCCCAGTGGCGGCGGATTTGATTGCCTTTGAAAATGACGATTGCTTTCTTTTTGGATTGTTTTTTCATATTTTTGTCCTCGAATTTTGTAGTAATAAGAAGATGATTGAACCATACTTTTATGTCACAATTATACCACTTCCGTAGTCAAATTTGCAGCGTGAGCTTGAAAAATAGCCCGAAATTGTCTACTATTAGACCTATGCAAACAGAAGAGCCAAAAATTAAGGTCAAAGTTATTTCCAAAACACCAAAGGATATTTATGTCGCCTTGGCCAAGAAAGCGATCAAACGTTATTTGAATAACGACAGCATTCGCAATTCGGAGATTCCGGCTGAACTTTTCCGGACTAAAGCCGGCTGCTTTGTTTCGCTCCATTTAAAGATAAATAATGAGCTGCGCGGTTGCATCGGCACGA
>JAUSKR010000029.1 GCA_030649445.1 bacterium | reverse complement strand
TAATTCTCTTGGTAGTCCTCACGAAGAGGAAAATCAGTTTCTTTTTCCGGATTTCCATAGGTTGAAGCGGTAGACGATTTGATAATATATCTAACTTCATACTTTTTCATACAATGCAGTAACTTGATAAAATTTACAACATTGTTCCTAATATACTTTTCGGGATCTTCCATTGACTCTCCGACAGCAAGATAGGCGGCAAAATCAATTACAGCGTCAATCTTATATTTCTGAAATATTTGACACATTGTCTCGGTATCACCAACGTCGGCCTGCTCAAAAGTAGCTCGTCGATCCACGGCTTCGCGATGCCCGCACTCAAGATTATCAACAACAACGACACTGTAGCCATCATCGAGCAACTGCTTCGTCGTGAAACTGCCAATATATCCAGCCCCACCTGCTACAAGAATTGTCCTACTGTTCGGTTGTTTCATTGCTTGATCTTAAAAACTTACTGCTTATTGATTACTGCTTACCAGCTTATTTAATTATAGCAGATTTACTGGCTCGGCGTCCCAAATAAATTGGCGGTTTTCCCTCGCCAACGAGGTAATTATTTCAGACGGGTATTTTTTAATTTTAATAATTAGATGATAGCGGTATTTTTTGTGCAAGCGTGAGTAAAAACATGCACCGGGACCAATAAAATCAAGATTGATTTTTTTAATTTGTTCGGCCATGCCGGCAATCTCTTTTTTTGCTTTGTCAGTGTTGGAATTTTCAGCAATGATCCGGATCAAATGAGTGAATGGCGGATAACTATGTTTTTGACGTTCTTTTATTTCCAGATCATAAAAAAGTTTGTAGTTGTGATTCTTGGCGGCTAGAATGGCTGGGGAATCGGGCCAGTAAGTCTGAATAATTGTTTGACCCGTTTTGTCCGTCCGGCCGGAGCGGCCGGAAACCTGAGTCAGAAGTTCAAAAGATTTTTCCGTTGCCCGGTAGTGAGGCAGATGCAGGCCGGTGTCGGCGGAGATAATACCGACGAGATCGACATTTGGGATGTCCAAGCCCTTGGCGATCATTTGAGTGCCGATAACAATATCAATCTCTCTGTTTTTGAATTTTTGAAAAAAAAGATTGTAATCAGATTTTGTTGTCATTGTTTTTGAATCAACTTTGGCGATCCGGCTAGCCGGAAAAAGATTTTTAATTTCCGCAGATATTTTGTCGATGCCTGAGCCGAAATATTTAATTCTGGTGCTCTGGCATTCTGGGCAGTTAAGAGGCACAATTTCTTTCCGGTCGCAATGATGGCAATTGAGATAATTTTCTTTTTCATCTAAATGGTAGACCATCGGGATGGAACAATTATGACAAAGTATGACAAAGCCGCAATCTCGGCAAGCAACAAACGTCGCACTACCGCGGCGGTTCAAGAAAAGCAGAACCTGATTTTTTTCGTCAAGGGTTTTTTGAATTTTTTCTCGTAATTTCGTCGAAATTGGTGAGAAATTTTCCGCCCGGATCTCATCTTTTAAATCAATGACAGTCGCTTGCGGCATCAGTTCTTTGTTATATCGACTCGACAATTCGAATAGATCAGCTTCCTTTTTTTCGGCGCGATAAAAGGTCTCGATCTTCGGTGTTGCGGAGCCGAACACAATCAAAGCATCGGATTTTTCGGCAATTTTCTCGGCTAATGTGGTCGCATTATAACGAGGCGATTGGTCCTGCTTATACGAATCTTCTTGTTCTTCGTCAACGATAATTAATCCAATGTTGCTGGATGGCACAAGCAAAGCCGACCGTGGGCCGATTATAATGGGTTTATTGCCAGAATAAAAATCATAAAAAGTATGATAACGCTCTGATTTAGACAGCTTTGAATGCATCAAACAAATTTTTTCGGCAAAAATTTCTTCAAATCGCTCGACAGTTTGCGGTGTCAGCATTATTTCCGGCACCAAAATTATTACTTGTTTATCCAGTTTCAAAGCTTCTTTTGTTAGCTCAATATAAATCTCCGTCTTGCCCGATCCGGTCACACCATGGATTAGGGCCGGTTTTTTGTCTTTGGCGATTAAATTCAATTTTAACTGTTCAAAAATTGTTTGTTGCTCCTTCGATAATTTGAGTTTTGTTGTCTTGTTTGTATCTTGTATCTTGTATCTTGTATCTTCCCGTGGTCTCCCCACGGCCGGTGGTAAAAAAAGTGAAATTGCGTCACCTAGCGAGCAGAGATAGTATTGTGAGATCCATTTGGCAATGTAGAGATAGTTTTCTGGCAAGATAAAATCTTCGGAAATAGAAATAATTTCTTTAATTTTGTACTCAGTTTTTGCAGCATTATCATGCAGTTTTTCAACGATGCCGCGGATAAGTTTGCGGCCAAAAGAAATATTGACCGAGGAGCCAACTTTTATTTTTTCAACTAAATCTTCTGGCACAGAATATGAAAAAATCTCCGTTTCGGTCCAAGTTTTAGATTCAGGGATTATCTCTGCGATCATAGTGCAATCATAACATAGAGAAAAAAATAGGCCAAAAATGCAGAAGACCGGAACGGCGCGGTGGGACTTTTGGTCTTCTGCGCGATTCCGGTCCGGATAAGGGGGCTATGTGTAGTTGCGCTTACCCTTGAGTCGTTTTGCAAGCGCCGTCGCTGTGCGGCCCATGAGCGACCTCATCTGCTCAACTGTCGCCCCGTCACGATGGATCGTGAAGCGACTGAACAGTTCCGGTTCGCCAATCTCGAACTGGAAATAAACTTCCGCGGTGTCATTGTTGGCGCCTTCGAGGGTCATTTTCCAGAGCGACATAGACCTCGTCAGCGACGAGTTACACAGAGTCAGGTCTGGTTTCCTTGCGTGCCGGACGATGAGTGCGTCGCGGACGAAGTTACTGACAGCCATACAGGCCTGACCGAAGTCGCCGTCCGTGGCGATTAGCAGCGGCTTGAAGTCGGGCGGGGACTGTTCCGTCGCCATCGCGCACAAATGGAACGTACCATTGTCCGTGTTGCGGCGGATGTAGACCCAGCAGTTCTTCACGGGACTGGGCGTCACCGTTTCACCGTCGCAGTATCCCGCGATGGTTCCGATGACTTCGAGAGTCAGTGGGTGGAGTTGAATGACCGGAATCAGAATTCGGCCATCTTCGGTTGTTGACATTCCTAGCTCCTTGTGAGCAGTGATTAGCTGGACTGAAGCGCCAGCGGGCTTTTCAACCATCTCTGTATTACCACAAACTATAATAGAACGCAAGGTTTTGACGTTGCGAAATTGTTAATTTTGTGTTAATATCAAGCGATATGGAAACGCAAAATCTAAAAACCGTGGCATTGATCGGCCGGCCGAATGTCGGCAAATCAACACTCTTCAACCGTCTGGCCGGCAAACGGCTGGCGATTGAAACTCCAATTCCCGGCACGACGCGGGATCGGCTTTTTGCGCGGGTACTGTGGCAGGGGACTGAATTTAATTTGATCGATGTCGCCGGTGTCGAATCCGGCAAATCCGAGCTAAATCTCCTGACCCAGCAAAATATCGAAGTCGCCCAAAACGAAGCCGATTTGATTCTTTTTATTGTAGACTGGACCGAACCGGATAATGATGCCGACAAAAAGATCGCTCGAGAATTGCGCAAATCCGACAAGCCGGTCATTTTGGTCGTCAATAAAGCTGACAACATCAGCCGTCAAGACAAACTAGATATTTTCAAACGCTTAGGCAATTTTCCAATCATTCCGATTTCGGCCATCTCTGGCAGTAACACCGGCGATCTACTCGAACTTATTATAGTAAATTTGTCAAAATTAGATAGTACCAGTGCACCTAAATCCCACTCCCGGGGTGGGGTTGGTGAGGCTGAAAACATTGACATTAAATTAGCCATTATTGGCCGACCAAATGTCGGCAAATCAACACTTTTAAATTCAATCATCGGGGCTAAGCGAGCAATTGTTTCGGCCGAACCGGGCACGACCAGAGATGTTGTCGATGTTATATTTTGGCACAAAGGCAAAAAAATTCTCATTGCCGATACCGCCGGCATCCGCCGACCGGGCAAAATCGGCCGCGACACCATCGAATCATACAGCCATCTCCGGACTGAAGAAGCTTTGCGGAAATCGGATGTCGCGGTACTCGTTATCGATGCCAAAGAAGACCTAGTCGCTCTTGATGCCAATATTTTGGGTAAGGCCAAAGAGTGGGGCAAGGGCATCGTTCTGGCTGTCAATAAAATTGATCAGATCGAAGACGAGGATTTTATTGTCAGAACGTTGAATTCTCTCAAGACTAAATTAAATTTCGCTCCTTGGTTGCCGGTAGTTTTTGTCTCGGCGGAAGCTCAAACAAATCTAAAAAAACTCCTCGACCTTGTTGTCAGCACAGACTTAAACCGCCGAACAGATATTTTACAGGATGATCTTGATGCAATCTTGGCTGATGCCAAAAATTCTAATTTTCAACTTGAGGGGTTAAAGAGTTTGGTTCAAAAAAGTGCTAATCCGCCGGTTTTTGAGATTAAAAATAACGGCAAGAAGAAGCCGCATTATACGCAGATCCGTTATCTTGAGAATAAATTACGCGATGTTTATCCGCTCAACGGCACGCCGATCTTCATCGACCTGATTTAAAATAAAGCAGAGCTAAAGATCTCGATATTGCTAGGGATAAATTTGAATAAGTAATGTGTGAATGGAATCCGGCTAAATTGAGCGGGACCAAAGTCAACCACGACCGACCGAGTATATTGTCTTTTGGTAGGACGCCCCATTCACGCGAATCGGAGGAGTGTCCGCGGTTATCCCCCAAGACAAAGTACTCATTATCCTTGAGTGTTATTTCATAAATACTGTTATTTGGGGTCTGGGTCGGGGAGTCTTTTAGAATATAGGTCTCAGTTAAAACTACGCCGCTAGGATGACGAGCGTTAAAGATTGTAATTTGATTATTGGCAATTTGAACTTTTTCATCTGGCAGGCCAATAATTCTTTTGATGTAATTTAAGCTTGGATTTTTTGGATATTTGAAGATAACGACGTCGCCTCTTTGGGGATTACCAACGGAGTAAGAAATTTTTTCAGCCAGGAGATACTCACGATTTTGATAATTAGGCATCATCGACTCCCCATCGACGATGTAAGGCTGGACGGCGAAATAGCGAAGGGCAAAAGCAATGATGAAGACAATTGCCCCGGTTTTGATCAAGTCAATCAGAAATTCCCAAAAATCTCTCGCCGGATTTGATACAGCTGTGAGATCGTTGAGCTGTTCCGCATTTGTGCCAATCTCATTTTTGTGTTTTTCTTCCATTTTACAATTTTAACAAGGCTTGACAGCAGTAGTCAACAGCGAGGATAATAAGCGAAGAAAGTTGAAAGCTTTAGGTTGAAAGTTTAAAGCACTTTATGACCTTCGAGCTTTTCACTTTTTACTTTTAACCTTAAACTCAATTGACATGCATCCAATTCTATTTAAAGTTGGCAGTCTGACCTTTTATACACATGGTGTTCTGGCTGTGCTTGGTATTATTACCTGCAGTTTCGTTGTCAATTCGCTGGCAAAAAAAGAAAAACTTGACAGAACTTTTCTCTTTGACAACATCGTCTGGGCTGTTTTAGTTGGTATCATCGGTGC
>JAUSKR010000026.1 GCA_030649445.1 bacterium | reverse complement strand
TTTATATCGCTCAGCCGCCACTTTTTTCGGTGACGAAGGGCAAGGAAAAGCTTTGGGTTTATACCGAAAAAGAGCGCGACGAAGCGGTGAAAAAGTTGATGAATAAGAGTACACAGTCCGCAGTACTTAGTACTCAGGAGGATCAGGAAACTGGGGAAGTGGAACAAGAAGAAAGTGATGAAGATGAAGCCACTGAAGCCAAAATTAAAACTGCGGGCAAACCGTCAATCCAGCGGTTCAAGGGTTTGGGTGAGATGAGCGCGGAACAACTTTGGGAAACGACAATGAATCCGGAAAATCGCGTATTACTTCAAGTTACCTTAGATGATATTGAAAAAGCTGATGCGGTATTCACGATGTTGATGGGAGATCAAGTCCCACCGCGCAAGAAGTTTATACAGACAAGAGCAAAAACCGTTCAAAACCTCGATGCCTAAGACAAGCGGTAAGTTCACCCCGCCTGATCCCAAGGCGGGGCAAGTAAGCAATAAGCAATAAGCTAGGATAGGGAATAATAATTATGGCGGACGAAGAGCTGGACAACCAGGAAGAATCAACTGAACAGATTGAGCAAGAAGAGGTTAAAGAAACAACAAATGAACCGATTGTTGACGAAATTGCCGAAGGTTCAGAAAGACCACCGACTCAGTTGAATGACTCCGACATGTCAGATACCTCTATCACAGAGGCGACTTTTACTGTCGGTGTTGGTAATCTCAAGCCAAGGGAAATTGTCGAGGAAATGGAAACATCTTACCTTGACTATGCTATGAGTGTCATTGTTTCCCGGGCTTTACCTGACGTCCGTGATGGTCTGAAACCGGTTCATCGCCGAGTTCTTTATGGCATGTACGAGACCGGTCTTCGCCACAATGTCAAATACCGAAAATCGGCCAAAGTTGTCGGTGAAGTTATGGGTAATTACCACCCTCACGGTGACATTGCTATCTACGACACTCTTGTCCGGATGGCACAGGATTTCTCGATGCGCTATATGCTTGTTGATGGCCAAGGCAACTTCGGCTCGATGGATGGCGATTCAGCGGCGGCAATGCGGTACACCGAGTGCCGGATGTCAGCGTTGGCTGAGGAAATGCTCCTTGATATCGACAAAGATACCGTCGATTGGCAGGACAACTACGATGGCACGACACAAGAACCGGTCGTTTTGCCGGCCCGCGTTCCGCAGTTACTTTTGAATGGTACAGTCGGTATCGCTGTTGGTATGGCGACGAATATTCCACCACATAACCTGACTGAAATCTGCAACGGTGTCATCGAATTGATCGACAATCCCGAAGCTGATGTCGATGACCTGATGAAACACGTTAAGGGCCCGGATTTTCCGACTGGTGCAAATATTTACAATACTGAGGATATTAAAATGGCCTTCGCCACCGGCAAAGGTCGGATTATGGTTCGGGCCAAAACGGAAATTGAAGAAACGAAGCGCGGTTTTAAAATAATTGTCACCGAGATCCCTTATCAGGTCAATAAATCTTCTCTGATCGAAAAAATTGCTGATTTAGTTAAAGAAAAGAAGATTGATGGCATTTCTGATCTCCGTGACGAGTCGAGTCGGAAAGGCGTCAGAATAGTCATCGAACTCAAAGGTAATTCATATCCTAAAAAAGTTTTGAATCGTTTGTATGAACTAACTCAATTGCAAACCGCGTTTCATGTCAATATGCTGGCGCTGACTCCCGATATGGAGCCGATTGTCATGACACTAAAAGATGTCCTGCAATACTATATTGAACATCGCCAAATTGTCATCGAGCGGCGGACAAAATTTGAATTGCGCAAAGCCGAAGACCGCGCCCATATACTAGAGGGGCTTAAGATTGCCCTTGACCATATCGACGAGGTCATCACAACGATTCGAAATTCTGCCAACCGCGATGACGCCAAGAAAAATCTGATGGCCAAATTCAAATTTTCTGACCGTCAAGCTGATGCCATCCTCGAGATGAAATTGTCAGCTCTGGCGGCGCTTGAACGCAAGCGGATTGAAGATGAGTATGACGAACTCATAAAACGAATTGCCTACCTTAAAGACCTGTTGGCACATCCGGAAAAAATTCTTGGCTTGATTAAGGATGATTTAAAATATTTAATTGACAAATATGGCGACGCCCGGCGGACAGTCGTAGTTCCGCACGCGCTGGGTTCATTCAGCGCTGAAGATTTAATTCCCGACGAGCAAGTTTTTGTTTCGTTGTCGCGGAGCAATTACATCAAGCGCCAGGAAGTTGACACTTATCACAAGCAGATCCGCGGCGGTGTTGGCGTCGTCGGCATGACAACGAAGGAGGAAGATATTGTTGATTATCTCGTCTGCGCCCGGACTCACGACGACATTTTCTTTTTCACCAACAAAGGCCGGGTTTTCAAGAGTAAGGTTTATGAATTGCCGGCAACTTCACGTCAGTCAAAGGGCACGCCTGTCGTTAATATCATTCAAATCGGCCAAGGCGAAAAAGTTACCTCGATTTTGACAGCGGCAAAAAATAATAATGGCGACAAATTCTTCATCATGGGCACAGTTCTCGGTCAAATCAAGAAAACTGAGATCGAAAAGTATGACAATATAAGAAAGACCGGTATTGTGGCGATGGGGATGAAGCCAAATGATGAGCTAAAATGGGTCAAAACCTCAAGTGGTTCCGATGTTGTCGTTGAAGTTTCAGAAAAGGGTCAGGCGATTTGCTATCACGAGACCGATGTCAGACCGATGGGCCGAAGCGCCTCCGGCGTTACCGGCATGAAACTTCGTTCAAATGATAAAGTAATGTCGATGGATGTCGTAGCAGGAGATTGTTGGCCGGCGCAGGACTCGAAAAAGAGCTTATCTGAGCCGGATATGCTGATTGTCCTCGAAAACGGTTTCGGTAAGCGAACGATGATTCGTCATTTCCATATTCAAAAACGCAGTGGCATGGGTATCCGTGCTGCCAACTGCACGCCGAAGACGGGCAACGTCATTGGTATGCACATCGTTCATTCAGAAAAAGGCGATGTCGTCTTGGCGTCACAGAAGGGCCAATTTATCAGAATGGAACTGACTAAAATCAAGCGGCTCGGCCGCGATACACAGGGAGTCACATTAATGCGCTTGCGATCTGGCGACAAGGTTTCTTCTGTTGCGCTTATTGTTCCTGATGAAATAAATCAAGAAAAAATAGCGCTCGATTTGCCGACGGATGACAAGTCGCCAAAAACAGACGTTAAATCGATCCCAACCTCCCCAAATACCCCAAAAAGCGCAGCACCAGACAAACCTGTCATACAAGTTCATACTTATAAGGAATCGGTCGCAAAACCAGTGGTTGAAAAGAAATCTCCAAACCAATCGGAAAAGACGGAAGTTAATGCAAAGCCGACCGACAATATATCTAAGCCAATCAACGCTAATCCCGGCAAGGCCGGCTTGAATGTGAAGTTTTATGACAAAAAAGTCGTGATTGACAATGATCATACAAAGTATGACAATTCTGATAAAAGTTCTCCGAAAAAAGATACCGGAACCAATTATTGGGGCAAGAAGTGACGCGCTAGCGTCATCCCGTCAGCATTGTCATTGCGAGCCATTGGTTTGCGACTAGTAATCAAGGCGTGGCAATCTCTCATCAATCCATTCAATTATAGATTCCCGCCTTTGCGGGAATGACAACCTAAAACAATTAGAAATTTAGATAGACTCTCTCGTGCTTTTATGGTAAGATAAAGCCATAAGTAATTAGGTTTCTATTTTAAGTATGGTCGAAACAGAAAAGAAAATTCAAATCCCGGAAGTCATCACCGTCAAAGAATTCGCCGATAGGGCAAATCTGCCGGTGACTGTTGTTATTTCTGATTTAATCAAAAACGGTGTTCTTGCTTCGATCAATGAGACGATCGATTTCGAAACGGCCTCGATTATCGGTGTCGACCTCGGTCTTGAAGTAGAACTCGAAGAAAAAACTCAGAAAGTTAATGCTTTTAAATCAGAACAAAAAATTTCTTCTGGCAAGAATATGGTTTTCCGTCCGCCAGTTGTGACTGTGATGGGACATGTTGATCACGGCAAGACGACATTACTGGACAAAATCAGAGAAACTTCTGTTGCGGCCGGAGAATCAGGTGGCATCACTCAGCATATTTCTGCTTATCAAGTAACACTGAATAAACCAAAAAACAAAGATCTCAAGAATAAAACGATCACTTTTATTGACACTCCTGGTCATGCCGCTTTTTCAGCCATGCGTGAACACGGTACCGCGATCACAGATATAGTTGTTCTAATTGTGGCGGCCGATGATGGCGTCATGCCGCAAACAATCGAGGTTATCAAACAAGCCCAGGGCAACAATGTGCCATTGATTGTGGCGATCAACAAAACCGATCTGCCTGATTCCGATGTTACAAAAATTAAACAACAATTGTCTGAATATGACCTGGTCCCGGAGGATTGGGGCGGCAAAACGATCATGGTCGAAATTTCAGCTAAAAGTGGTCTCGGAGTCGATAATCTGCTTGAGATGATTTTGCTTCAAGCGGAAATTATGGATTTGAAAGCCGACCCTGCCGAAACAGCCGTCGGCATTGTTATCGAATCACATATGGAGCGCGGCGCTGGTCCGATGGCGACGGTTTTAATTGAGAACGGAACGCTTCGTCGAGGCGAACCGATCGCGATTGGCTCTGCTTATGGCAAAGTCCGTATTCTTGAAGATTACCGCTCGGAAGCAATTGAATCGGCCGGCCCAAGCACGCCCGTTAGGATCGCTGGTTTGAAATCATTACCGGATTTTGGTGCTAGATTGCTGGCTTTTTCTAGCGAAAAAGAAGCTCGAGAAAATGCGTTTTTGGCTCAGGAAGGCCACTCCTCGATAAAAATTTCAACTGCCAAAAGAATTGCGACCGAAGAAAACAACCAGGAGACTGAAAAAAGAGAGTTAAATCTGATTGTCAAAGCTGACGTTGTTGGATCACTTGAAGCGATCCAAAAGTCGCTAAACGAGATAAATTCAACCGACTATGGTATCAAAGTTATTGCCGAAGGTGTCGGCCCAATCTCCGATTCTGATGTCACACTTGCTCGGGCGACGAAAGCTATTATCCTCGGTTTTCGCATTTCAATTGCCGGGGTAGCTAAACATCTAGCTGAAAAAGAAAATATTCAAACTAAGATTTTTCAGGTCATCTATGAATTGATTGATTATGCCAAGGAAGAACTAGCCAACCTTCTACCGCCGGAAATTATCGAAGAGGAATTGGGCAATGGTAAGGTTCTGGCAATTTTTAGGGACGATAAAAAAGGTTTTGTCGCCGGTGGCTCAGTTGATAATGGTAAGATAACCACTGGAGATGAGATTAAGTTTTTTCAGGATAAAGATGAGAAATATCGAACCAAAATATTATCACTCCGCCGTGAAAAATCAGAAGTAAAAGAAAGTGTTTCCGGCACGGAATGTGGGTTCTCCTTGCCAGCTGGCGCAACTGTCGCAGCTGGTGATGCCTATATTGCTTTCAAAACGATCTATAAGAAAAGAAAAATCAAATGACCTTTCCTACTACGCATCTCGTAGGTGTGTAAAGGGGTTGTCGTTTTCATCTTTAATGACAAAGTTGAACTAACCTGTCATTCTGAATGATGTTCTTGAAGTGAAGAATCTCTTCATTGACGATGAAAGATCTTTCGCACGTACACTCAGGATGACAACAAAAAACGCATTCCGCAATTTAAGATTTTCAGTGATATTTCAGGTCGCACTGTTAAGTTAACTAAGGTGTAGGAGATAACAGATTGTTGGAAGAATTGCACTAGAAATCCTGTCAGTTCGTTGGTTCCCCTCCGCCTTCGAGCTGGCAGGATTTTTGTATGTTCCGCTTGTATTTTTCTAATACTTCCCTCACTACAGCACACCGGTGTGCTGTAGTGAGGGAAGTGATCATAAATAATTAAATTGGATTGTGCACCAATTTTCCATGTGCATGTTGTTGTTGAAATAAATGTAAATTGGTGCTACATTCGAGGCGGCTCAATCTCGAGCCCACATGCCATAGCCCCATTGGCCTCAGAGCCATAAGGTGATTGGGAGAACAAGGTGAGTAGCAGAGAACAGCCCGTTTTGGAGAAGATGCTTGCACTGGCCAGCACAATGGTCGTCACCATCTGCATCAAGCGGCAGCGGCAGGGAGGACTGACCAATGTTGTGGCCATGACGAAGCCTCAGGCACAGCTAAAAATGTACGACATCGCAGGTCTGGCGTTAGAGACGCACGATGATCGAGTGGATGTCTGCCGATTTGAGGCATTCAGCTCAATCGATACAGTAGACATGGAACATGCGCTCGAACTGGCACTGAGGGCGGAGCATCTTTACTCAGCTTGGGAATTGGTGAGGCATGAAGAAGACGACTCGATTGGGACGATCAATAACTGGGCCGTTGTCGGTGCCCAAGGGGTGTTGAGGCGGTGTCCTCCCGACCACCACATCTTCATGCTTGACTACGCCAGGCTGGCAGGAGCGCTTGAGGGTCAGCCACGAAGATCGGAGTTCTCCGGCTCGGCGAATGGGACTCTTGTTGTTCGCTTGGAGGCCATGATCCGCCAGACATCGCGTGCG
>JAUSKR010000025.1 GCA_030649445.1 bacterium | reverse complement strand
AGCACGGATTTCTCATTGATCATTTATCATTACCCATTAATTTATCATTTCTCATTGATCATTTATAAAAAAATGAAAAATGTTGAAATAAAAAAATTAATGAAAAATGTAAAATTGTAAAATGAACAATCCGATGCTGCGTGCGGAAATCTTGACTAGTAATTTCTGGATTTACCAGAATTTTGAGCGTTTAAGATATCGTGTTTTGGCATGCGACCCACTCACCGAAAGCCGAAGGCTTTGGTGAGGGGCGATGCTGGGGCATCGAATCGAGCTCGTGTTGGTTTTCAAATGGGGGTAAGATAATTTTTATCTTGCTCCATGTGAAAAGCAAGCAATAAGCTAATAAGCTTGTAAGTAGTAAGTATTAAAAATACTGAGTGTTGGTGGCTATGGCGAAGTGGGTACACCTCTTCCCATTCCGAACAGAGAAGTTAAGCACTTCAGCGCCGATGGTACTTGGACCGCGAGGTCCCGGGAGAGTAGGACGTCGCCAACACTCAGTATTTTTTTTGTGCCCAAAAATTTGACAAGCGAGTTTATTCTGCGGTTAAATAGAAAGAACTTGCTAAATTAAATGGGAGGTAATATGGAAACAGAAGAAGGATCGCCCGGATTAGATGACCCAATGGCAGTTGCTGGCGGGTCGATGGATAAGGGACAAGACAGTGATGTTGTTGACGTAACCCAGGAACCTAAAATTACTCCAGCGGATGACCGATTGAGCCGTGCTTTTGTTGCAGAAATAGACGATTATAAACTAGATGATCGCATGAAGCCAATATACGAAGGCTATGCGGGAATGTTGCGAGATCCTATGTACGATGGTAGAAAATTTCTAAGGTTTAACGGATCAATTTTTGGATATGATGTTGCATTGCTCGGCGAAAAAGGAGATATTGAGGCGATCGGTTCTGCCGAGAGCAAGACTCCTGAACTGCACGTTGGAGATAATGTCGTTGTCCAAACCAGTCTTTATGGTGTTTACAAGGGCGAGAAGGCATCGGTCGTTTCAATGTGTGAGCCTTTCGTTGATGGCAGCACTGATCACATTTTAGAAGTACAGACTGAAGATGGTAGAAAAGCTTGGCTGAAGCCTTCAGAAATTACACGATCTCACTGAGATGAGTAAAAGTGCAAAGTGGTTTATTGCTATATAAAAAATACCCTCGCTTTTGCGAGGGTATTTTTTGAGAACTAACTAGCAGCAACCGCCCTCTGGGCCGGTGAAACCGCAACCACCGCATGTGCCGCAATCGCCTGGTCCTTTTGTCATATCTCTCCTTGTTTACTTTCTAAATTGATCAGTAAAGAGTATAGCAGATTGGTCAAGTTTTTTCCAGAGTTGCCAAGCCATACGAAAGACGAAAAAATACTAAATAAGCGAAAAACGAATACGAAGCACTACCAATTATTATTAATGGTTGCGCGAAATGATATAATAGTGATGTCAAATTATTAATGAAAGGAAAAGGATGAAGGGGTTCAACGCAAACATTGAAGAGCAGACACTGGCGAACAGCGATTTCCGTCATGTGGTTTATACGGGGAAGCACTCTCAGTTAGTGCTAATGAGCCTCAAGCCAAGCGAAAATATTGGGATGGAGATTCATGAAGACGGAGATCAGTTTTTTCGCATCGATAAGGGCGAGGGCAAATGCATCATTGACGGCAATGAATATGAAATTAGCGACGGATCAGCCATCATCGTTCCGGCCGGAGCCGAGCATGATGTTATTAACACATCAGAAACAGAAGACCTAAAACTCTACACTATTTATTCTCCAGCCCATCACCAAGACGGCGTCGTCCGCGCGACAAAAGCCGAGGCCGAAGCCAATGGGCCGGAGTTTGACGGCAAAACGACGGAATAATCGCAGAATACGGAAAATTACAGAAATACAGAAATAAAAAATGCCGGTTGATTTGACCGGCATTTTTTATTAGAGCAGTATAGATTCTCGTAGTAACGGGATAATCTCGCCATAGGATTTGGCTGAGGTGCGATAGGCGGTCCGGCCTTTATCTGTCAGGGCATAAAAAATTCTTTTCCTAGCGCCGGCCGAAACTTCGTGAGTGATGGCATAGCCGTCTTTGCGGAGCTGTTCGAGAGCAGGATAGATCGTCGATTCTGTCGGCCGGCAGACTCCATCGGAAAGTTCTTCGATCCGTTTGACAATGCGATAACCATAGCTCTCTTTATCTTTGTAAAGAACTTTCAATAGAAAAAATTTGATCAATCCCTGATTGATAAGTTTCCGCCAATAGCCTTCGTTAGTCAAATCCATAGCCAAACTCCGTCATAATTTATCATTGATCATTTTTCATTACCCATTAATTTATTATTGCTCATTTATCATTTTCAAATGAATAAATGTCTAAATGAAAAATTAATGAAAAATGTGAAATTGTAAAATAGAAAATTAAAAACGAGATCCCTCGTTTTTTTGTTTTTTCCCTCGCTCGTCTATGTATATTTAATGTATATAATAGTAGGGAATTTGTCAAATCTCGCCTAAATTCAGAAGATTTGCTATATTAAGACCATGAAAACTAAAATGTTTCTAGATTTTGACGGAACCTTATTTGATACCAACACTCTCAAAAAGAAATTATATAATCTTTGTGTTGGTCTCGGTTTTTCGTCTGATGTAATTACTCAGTCATATCGTCTCGAGTGTGCTGACGGTTTGTTTTCGCCCGACGGGCTCGTTCGCAGACTAGCAAAGATCAAAAAAATTGATTTTCAGATTGCCGCAGACGGAATTAAAATGTTAACTTCAGAATCGGCAAAATACCTCTTTGATGACACGATCGATTTTTTGACTCGGTTGGATCGAAATAAATTTGAAATAAATTTAATGACTTTAGGCGATCTATCTTTCCAGCGTAGAAAAGTCGAAAACTCTGGCCTCTCTGTATACTTTGACAACATTTATTATGTCGGCAAAAATAAGTGGGAAATAATGGATCAATATGTGGAAAAAGACGAATTATTTATTTTTATTGATGATCGCGAGGATACAATATATAATGTTGCTCAAAAATATCCGAGTTCTGTTTGCCTGTGCATAAAAAGGAAAGATGAAGATCGTGATGATCCGAATCATCGGAAAGCCGGTGGTAATATAACCAAAATTAAATCTCTAAGCGAAGCGTTAGCTTATATAAAGAATTGAAATGTTATGCCTGAATTGCCAGAAGTTGAAACAATTAGGCGGGGACTTGAAAAGCGGATTGTTGGCAAGACCATCGCCGATATTGATGTGCGGTTTCCGAAGACTTTTGTTGGCTCAAAGTCGAAGGTTGAAGGTTCAAAGATTAAAAGTGTTGAACGACGGGCAAAAGTTCTAGCAGTTAAATTAAACAATGGTGGAAACCTATTGTTCCATCTCAAAATGACCGGCCAACTAATTTATATTGATCGGAACGACAAACGTTTTGCAGGTGGCCATCCGGATCACAACTGGCATGCCAAATTGCCAAATTCTACTACGGCGGTGATATTCAATTTTAACGACGGCACTCATCTATTTTTCAATGATATGCGCAAGTTTGGTTGGTGCAAGGTTTTGACTGATGAGCAATTAAATAAAATATTTACGGATGAATATGGGCCGGAGCCCTTTGATAAGAATTTTACTGTTGAATATTTGATGCAAAGGGCGGCGAAAATTCCCAACCGTAAAATCAAGCAATTTCTGACCGATCAGACGATTATTGCTGGAATTGGCAATATTTATGCCGACGAATTGTTATTTGATGCCCGGATTTCACCGCTTCGTAAAGTTTCGGAAATGAACAAATCAGAATGGAAAAAAGTTATTGCCAGCACCATTAAAATATTAAATCTGGCCATCAAACATGGCGGCACGACTGACAGCGACTTTGTCAACGCCGATGGTGAAAAAGGCGGGATGCAGGATTATTTGAAAGTTTATAGAAAAAGCGGAAGTAATTGCCCCGGCGATTGTGGTGGCAAAGTGATCAGAATTACTGTCGGCGGCAGGGGGACACATTATTGTCCAGTTTGCCAGCAGTAAAATAATTGCATTGGATTATCGTTTCTGATATAAAAAATGAAAGTTTCAGAAATATTTGATTGGTTGTCTTTAAAAATACAATCAGCCAAATCTATCTGGACTGATGCGCGTAAAACCTGAGCTACTGTCGGCCAGGTTGTGCTGGAGGAACCAGATTGATCATGAGTGATGAGTGCCAAACCGTGAACCCGCCGCCAACTCTTGCGGAGCTGCAGACCCTGAAGCTGATCGTGCTGATGGGCATCTTCCGTTACCCGCAGGAGTCCATCCGTGCTGTTCGGAGCTGTCGTCCTGACCGACGGAGAATCGTGGAGGGGATTGTACACCTCCAACTTGATGGCATCGGCGAGGCCGAATGGATGGAAGCATTCGAACGCGCACCGAGCCTGGTCAAGGAGTACGACGATCTCTTCCGACGGATCAGGGAAAATATCCTCGGTACTCCAGTCCAGCCGTGAGGTGTGCCCCGCTGTTGAGGGTCCTGACCTTGCTGTGCTTCAAACCACGGCGAACAGGACCCTCCTATCTTTGTACAAACAATTGACTTCGGGAGTAAAAGGGGATATTATCATTCTCGATGATTCAACTTACGAAAAATAACTGGTGGACAAATTTCTGACTCAAGGCCAGCGTATTTTGTTGATGATTTAAATTAATAGAGAAAAATAAATACTGGCCGCAAGGTCAGTGTTTTTGTTTGATTGCCGATTCTTGATGCAAATTAAGGATCGACATGCCAAGCGAAAGGACACTGTGATGAGTGACAGTTCTACTCTCCGCCGTCTCAATACGGCGTTTCTCACTGACCTGCACCTGAGTCTTGCTGAACGAGAACTCAGGCTCGAGTTCCTCAATGGTACAGGGGAACATTCGCCTGCGGTCATCGCGCTCGCCAGTGTTGCGAGCAAGAAGCTGATCGGTTCTGTGGAGGATCTTGCTGGTTTACTGCCGGAGGAGCTTCGACAGGATGCCCTCAGTTTCGCCTCATGGTACACCGAAAAGAGCCAAGAGGTCAAGGATCAATCGCGTCGAGGATCTGGATGGCTCCCATGTTGGTATGACCCCAAAGGGTTCGGAGACGGGTGGGCGATGTGAGTGTGTCGGTGCTCCGAGTCCCCCGCCGCGGGGACTCGGAGCACACTTCTTTTTATGGCTGAATTATTTTGTTATACTTCGAGTGTGAAATAAATTCTTAAACGGAAATTGAACTATGAAAAAATACGCAGCTGTTATTTTGGCCGCAGGTAAAGGCACTCGGATGAATGATGGCAAAGAATCATCGATTCCCAAAGTAATGTATGAAATCGCTGGCAAGCCGATTATTGACTGGAGCGTTAAATTAACAAAAGATGCCGGAATAAATAAAATTGTTCTTGTTGTCGGCTACAAGAAAGAGCTGATAAAAGATTACTTTGATGGAAAAGTTGAATATGCTGTTCAGGAACAACAGCTTGGTACCGGTCATGCCGCTGCTTCGGCCCGGCCAGTTCTCGAGGGCAAATCTGAATCAATCATTGTTTTTTATGGTGACAATCCACTTTACAAACCGGAGACTGTTCGAAAACTGATTAATTTGTATGAAACAGAAAAACCAACGATTGCGATGATGACGGTCTTTTTCGATAATCCGGAATTTTGGGCTTTTGGCCGCATCGTTAAGGATGAAAATGGCCACGTTATCGATATAATTGAGCAAAAAGATTGCACGCCGGAGCAATTAAAGATTGAAGAATGCAATCCGGGCTTCTATGTTTTCGATGCCAGCTGGCTGTGGCAAAATGTCGATAAACTCGAGACAAATAATGCTCAGGGCGAATTTTATCTGACCGATATGGTCCGAATTGCCGTAAGGCAAGGCAAGAAAGTCGTTTCGATGCCGGTCTCAGAAATCGGCGAGGCTCTCGGGATCAACAGTCCGGAACAGCAAAAGAAAGCAGAAGAAATCATTTTGCGTCGAGCGCAAACTCAACCGAATAACTAATTAATCTAATAAATCGAATAAAATTAGATTTATTCGACCAATTCGATATTAGGTTGACTATTATGCACTCAATCAAAACATCAGGCATCGTTCTCAAGGGGACAAATTTTGGCGAGGCCGATAAGATTCTGACCGTTTTCACCGAGCGGCTGGGCAAGGTCAAAGTTTTGGCGAGGGGAGTGCGGAAAATTAAATCGCATCTGGCTGGCGCACTCGAGCCATTTATTCTTTCTGAATTACTTTTACACGAAGGCAAAACTTTTTATTCAATCTCCGGAGCGGAAATTATTAAGAGTTATCCGACGATTCACGACGACATCGACAAAATTGCCCGGGTCTTCTTTCTGGGTGAGTTGATCGACAACTTTGTCACACTCGATGAAAAATCCGGCGCGATGTTCGAATTATTTGTCTCGGCACTCGATAGTTTGGAAAAGAACTCAAAAGATATTTTGCTACTGTCGTTCCAATTAAAAATCGTCGAAGCGGCCGGCTTCAAGCCGGAATTATATTTCTGCGTTCATTGTAAAGAAAAAATCGTTGCCGGTGATAATTTCTGGGACAATCTAGAAGGTGGGCTCATCTGCGATTCCTGCCAGCAAAAATTCCACCATGGCAAAGCAATTTCCGATAACGCAATTAAATTACTCCGCTTCATCGAGCAAAATAAATTTGCCGAGATTGAACGGATCAAAGACAATTTAGAAACGAGAGAAGAGGCGGAAAATATTCTAACTTTATACGTCCGCGGTATATTAGAAAAAGAATTGAAAAGTGAGAGCTTTTTGAAAATGGTCTAGCCAAGGGAAATCCTAAAAACTCATTATAACAACATCAATAAAATCAAACGATCGTTTGATTTTATTGATGTTGTTTACTTAACACTGTACAATATAACTGTGGATAAAAAGAAAATTGTAAATACGACAGTGGAAGTTCTTGATTTTTTCCTCAATATTCCCGAGGCGATTATTTATGGGTTTGATCGCAAGGAATTTTACCGTAATTTACATGGTTACTACCGAGAGCAAGAGTTAACAGTAAAAAACATTTCGCAATTTCTATATAGTTTTAAAAAATCCGGATATGTCGAAATCAGTGAGATCAACGGCAGAGAATCGATTCGATTTACAAACAAGGCCAGATTGGCGATCGTCGATCGCTTGAGCGAACGGGTAGTGATTGATGGTAAGTATTACTTGGTTTCTTTTGATATTCCTGAACGGTTGAGAACCAAAAGAGATAATTTCCGTCGTGTTATTAAAAGGCTCGGCTTTAGGCAGATCCAAAAAAGTCTCTGGGTCTCAAACAAAAATCTGGGCGAGATGGTCGGATTAGCCGCCGAGGAATATGGAGTCGAGGACTATATTGTTCACGCTATTGTTGAATCAATCGATATCAAGACAACACTGGAAAATATGTTTGAAGACAAAAAATAATATGGTATTCGTTATCTGTTAATGGGAGATATACATAAATTCTATGGATACATATGCAAAACATCAATTAATTCAAACGATCGTGTGAAATTGCTGATGTTTTATGTACTGAATTTTGTAAAATGAAATTTTATTTAGATTATGATCTAGTAAAAAAATGATTAAGTAAAGATGTGTTTATAAAAACCAAACACCTGGCCATCTCTGGTCAGGTGCGGTTTGGGGCGAGGCGCAGGTGGCGACTCGCCGCGGTTGAATGTTCACGAAGTGCTCAGACGCCGGCCTGGGCGGCCAGGGCGGCGGCACGCAGGGTGCGGATCACCTCGGAAAGGTACGTGGCGGTCGTCCGCTTGGCGAAGGTCTCCGGGTCGCTCGGGGTGCCTGCGACCATCCTGTGGGCACGGATGCGGAGCTTGTTCAGGACGCGTGCAAGATCCAGTTCGGTGGCGAGAGTGTAGATCTGCGTCGTGACCACGGCGATCCGCGAATCGACGGACAGGAGTCGGCTACCGAGGCCGGCACCGATCAGCGATTCCAGTATAGCCGGCGTTCCGGCGCGTTCGTCCAAGACGCAGAATTGGGAGGTGATCATCCCCGGCCACTGGACTGCCACGAGACCGGCTGCCGCAACACAGAGGTCGAACTCCGTACGTGCGTCCCGTGCGTAGTTGACCACATTCTCAATCTCGGTCTCGAGCAAGATCCGGTTCGAACCGGCGACGATGAGCTGACCGAACGTTGTTGCCTCCTCGCTCCACGCCTTTGCAGCAAACTGAGCGCGGTCGAGGTTGGCTTGGCGCGCGCCACCAAGGGCGACGACGAGATCGAAGTTCCCGACCAGTGGAGTGTCCAGCTTGCGCATACCCATGTAGTTGGCGCAGGCCATGATGGCTTCGACCGCTTCGGCTGGCCACTGAGTCTGATCCTGCTCGAGTTGGTATCGAACCAGATCGCGGCCTTCCTTGTACCGCGGATCGAGCTGGGCGAGAGCATTCACGAATTGCTCGACTTCGGTCAGGGGGTCGATCGTGAGTCCGAAGTACATCAGGAATTCGACAACCGACCCGAGTGCAAGTACATCCCTTCCCGTCATTGGCTGTCTCCTGCGTTCGGAGATCGTGCTCCGATTGCGTCGCAATAATACAATAAAATTTATAAAAAAGCAATAGTGAAGTGGATAAATTATTGTGGTATTATGATTTTGGGTAGTTCTCACTTTGTTCGAACAATAATAAAAAGATCCCGGCTCTCGAACTGCAGGCCGGGATGACAAATAGCAAGCTAAAGCTTGGGCTACGAGAAATTAGGATGGCGGAAAATTCAAACAACTTGATGGAAAAAGTTATCTCGCTGTGTAAGCGGCGGGGATTTGTGTATCCAGCGAGTGAGATTTATGGCGGGTTTGCTAATGCTTTTGATTATGGTCCGCTTGGCGCGCAATTAAAATTAAATTTGAAAAATGAATGGTGGAAACGATTTGTCGTCGAACGCGACGATATCGTTGGCATGGATTCAGCCATCATTCAAAATCCGAAAGTCTGGGAAGCCAGTGGGCATCTTGGGTCTTTTACTGATCCATTAGTAGAATGTAAAAAGTGTCACAAAAGGTTTCGGGAAGACCACTTGGAAGAATTGAAATCCGAAATTCGAAATCCGAAATCCGAAACAAATTCCAAATCTCAAAATCCAAATGTTAAAAACCTGACACCGGAGCAGAAGGAGATGATCGTGTGTGTAAGTGGTGGCGAACATGAATTTGCCGAGTCGAAGAATTTCAATTTAATGTTCAAAACTTTCATTGGTGTAAGCGAGGACACGGCCTCAATCGCCTATCTGCGGCCGGAAACGGCGCAGGGGATGTTTATTAATTTTCAAAATGTTCTCCAATCAAATAGGATTAAAGTTCCTTTTGGTATCGGTCAGATCGGCAAAGCGTTCCGCAATGAAATTACGCCGGGCAATTTTACTTTCCGGACCAGAGAATTTGAACAAGCTGAGATTGAATATTTCGTCGAGCCGAGCTTGGATGAATCGAAAAAGTGGTTCACGTATTGGCTGGCGAGGTGGAAGGAATTTTTTACTGATTTTGGCATCAGAGATGAGAACTTAACAATTCGGGCCCATGAAAAGAGCGAGCTGTCACATTATTCGGCCGGAACTTCAGACATCGAATATAATTTTCCGTTTGGCATGTCGGAGCTGGCCGGCGTGGCTCAGCGGACAAAGTTTGATTTGGAACAACATTCCAAACATTCTGGTGCGGATCTTAAATATTTTGACGAGGTCAATAATAAGAAATATTTGCCATATGTAGTCGAGCCGACGATGGGTGTCGACAGGGCGATGTTGGCTTTCATTGTTGATGCTTATGACGAATCTGATGGTAAAGATGGTCGGGAAAAAGGCGAGGTAACTCTGCGGCTTCATCCGAAGTTGGCTCCGGTCAAAGTAGCCGTTTTTCCTTTGATGAAAAAAGAAGGTCTTCCGGAGACGGCAAAAGAAATTATCGTTGATTTACGCAAAGCCGGCATTGCGACTTTTTACGATGAATCCGGTTCGATCGGCCGGCGTTACCGCCGCCAGGATGAAATTGGCACGCCATGGGGCGTGACTGTCGATTTTGATTCACTCAAAGATAAATCCGTCACCGTCCGTGACCGCGACACGATGAAGCAGGAAAGAATTAAAATAACTGAACTTCTAACTTACTTCTTGAAAAAAGTGTAGCAACTTTTTAGATTTCATTAATTTAACCCAGTCTAGTGCTGGATTTTTTTGTGTACTAAATTAGTAGCGGGGGATAACTTGCTTGACTAATTGAAAATATCAACCTAAAATTGTAGTCATGTGTTAAAAAGTGGGAGTTTGTGGGACGCTTAGCGTGGTGGGAAGCAACAAATTCACAAGTAACTTGATAATCGAAAGTAATTTATGTTCATCGGAGAGTACAGCCACAGTATTGATGACAAGGGCAGACTATCAATTCCGGTGAAATTCCGGGTCGATTTGGCGACTGGTGCTGTCCTGACTCGCGGACTTGACGGCTGTCTCTGGGTTTACACACCTGAAGAATGGCAAAAAATAGCTGACGAGGTTTCGAATCTGCCGATAACACAAAAGGCCGCCCGATCATTTTCCCGCTTCGTCCTGTCTGGTGCGATGGATCTAAAACTCGACAAAGCCGGCCGGATTAACATCCCCAAATATTTAAACGATTATGCAGGAATTAAGAATAAAGTTGTCGTAACTGGCATGCACAATCGTTTGGAAATTTGGGCCGAGGAAAAATGGTCAAAATTCAAAACCGAAATGGAAGAAAATTCCGATGAAGTGGCTGAAGGTCTTGAGAATATAGGATTTTAGGTTATTTTTCATTTTACAATTTATCATTTTCCTTTAATTTATCATTTATCAATTTGTTTATTTCTAAATGGTAAATTATTTAATCGTCAAATTAATGATCAATGAAAAATGAGCAATGATAAATAAAAGTTTACTTTTAGATAATAAGCCAGCACAAAAAAACTTAGGCTTTATTCCGTCCCACTTCACCCATTCGGGTTTCGCGGGACACTTAGGAGGGGTAAAGCTTAAATAGTTCAACTTGAGGTGATCGTACCTCACCTGACCTCTCCTTAGAAAGGAGAGGAACCAGTCAAAAACAAAACTTTGTGCGAAAAAAGTGCTGGCCTATTATTTGGAAGTAAGCTAGTAAGCTGGTAAGTTCACCCCGCCTGTGCTCAAGGCGGGGCAAGGTAAGCTAGTAAGTAAAAATTTCAAATCAATCGCAAGCTTTTAAGCTTATTTGCTTACAGGCTTACAATCGGAGGATCTGTGGGTAGAAATTTTATCGTCACCAGGAGTCGCAGGACTGAGTCTGGCCGGAAGAAAAAAACGATTTCGAAATCAATTGTGATTGGTCCAGGCGCGATTAAATTTGTCACTTTGACGGCAATTGCTGTTTTAGCGATAGTTTATTTGAGCCAATCAACTGCCGGAGCTAGCCGGAGCATCGAAGTCAGAGACATCCAGACGACCAAAAACAATCTTAGTCTAGAGCAAGAAAGGTTGCAGGCCGAGCAAACGAGATTGAAATCCCTTCAGCAAATTGACAACGGCACTCAAAAGACTGTGATGGAACCGGTTACAAATGTTAATTATGTCAATGGCACTCCGGTTCACAATTAAACCATTTTTTTGATATGATCTAAATATGGATGCTTACCAAAAGACAATACAATCGCGTCTGATGGCGTTCAGTTTTGCCGTGATTGTTCTCTTCTTTGTTTTATCATACCGCATGGTTGAAATTGGGGTGTTTCAGCATGGACATTATCTGGCTTTGGCCGAGAGCCAGCAACGATTTGAGAAGACTGAAATGGCCAGCCGGGGCCGGATTTTAGTTCACGATTCGGTCTCTGATCCGAATTCCTATTACCCTCTTTCCTTTGACGTCAAAAGTTTTTCGGTTTGGGCGGTGCCGAATCAAATCCGGGATAAACAAAAAACTGCCACAGATCTGGCTAGTCTTTTAAGTTTGGTGGAGAGTGATATTTTCAACTCCATCAACAACACCAAGCTCTACGTTCCGCCTCTCAAGCGAGGATTGACTCTTGATCAAGCAAATAGTATCTCAAACAAGAATATTTCTGGCATTTTTGTTATGCCTGAGTACAGTCGGTTTTATCCTGAGGGGACGCTGGCCTCTCAACTACTCGGTTTTGTCAATGCTGATGGCATCGGCAATTATGGTGTTGAGGGTCATTACAACTCTGAGCTGACCGGCAAGGAGGGCAACGTTGTCGGTGAAAAAGACACTCTTGGCCGGATGATTAGTATGCTTAGCCAGACAAATCCGCAAAATGGCACAAGCTACGTTCTGACAATCGACCGGTCAGTCCAGTATTTTGTCGAGCAAAAGTTGGCAAAGGCAATTACTGATTATCAGGCTGATTCTGGTACTGTTGTCATCATGGATGTCAAGACCGGCGGCATCGTGGCAATGGCAAGCCAGCCCTCGTTTGACCCAAATGACTACAAAGCCCAGGCCAATACCGATCCGGCGAAATTCGTCAATCCGGCCATCGCCAATCTCTATGAGCCGGGCAGTATTTTCAAGCCACTGATTGTTTCATCGGCGCTTGATTCGGGTGTCCTAAAACCGGAAGACGAAGGCGTTTTTGACAAGAGTGTCAATGTCGACGGCTATACTATTCATACCGCTGAGAACAAGGCCTTTGGCCGCGAAAACGTCGCTCAGATTCTTCAGCACTCCGACAACGTCGGCATGGTCTGGGTCGGGAATCATCTTGGTAATGATCTCGAATATAAATATATTAGCAAATTCGGGTTTTTGGACAAGACAGGCATTGATCTCGATGGCGAAACAGCCGGCCGGATGCCAGCACTGAAGCAGTGGCACAACATCAACCGTGCCACAATCGCTTTTGGTCAGGGTGTTTCAGTGACGCCATTGCAAATGGTGACGGCTTATACCGCTCTGGCGAATAATGGAAAATACATCTATCCCCATGTCGTTGATAAAATTATTTATTCTGACGGAGGTGAAAAAAAGATCGAGAAGCAGGAAGGGGAACAAATTGTTTCGCAAAAAACAGCTGAGACAGTGCGCGAGATGCTATATTCTGTTGTACAATCGGGTAGGATTATCAAATCATTGACGCAAGGATTTAGGGTTGGAGCGAAAACAGGTACGGCTCAGATACCCAAGGCGGGTGGCGGCTATGAAGCAAACGAAAGCAATTTGGGTATTTTTATTCATTCCGTCATCGGCATGGCACCGTCAAACGATCCGAGATTTGTCATGTTGGTCAAGCTCGACAAGCCGAAAACGGCGGAATTTGCCGAGCGGACATCGGGGCCGCTATTTGGCGAAATTGCCTCTTACCTGCTAAACTACCATTACAGGATTCCGCCGACGGAATCGATTCAGTAGAAAATAGGGCACAAATAAGCGGCAATGAAAAAAATTGGCTTAAAAATTATTCATTGGATTTTAGCTGCAGAGGCGCGGAAGATGATTCGAATTCATCAGCCTTTTATTATCGGCATCACCGGTTCGGCCGGAAAGAGCTCGACCAAGGAAGCGGTTTACCATGTCTTGCATGATCATTTTGGCGACAAAATTAGAAAGAGCCACGGCAACTTCAATTCCGAGATGGGTCTGCCCCTGGCGATACTTGGTTATGGCGAGAGAAAATCAGCGCCCGGATGGCTCTGGCCGTTTTTTTTAATCCAGGCGTATTTCAAAACCTTTCAAAAAACCTTCCCAAAGTATTTAGTTCTGGAATTGGGTGTGGACAAACCGGGCGATATCGCATATTTCGGCCGGATTATAAAGCTCGATATTGCTGTCATAACCTCGGTCAGTGGCGCCCATCTGGCCAACTTCGCAATGACATCCGATTATCATGCCGAGAAATTGTCCATTCTAAAAATTGTTAAAGATGGTGGCACTGTAATCGCCAATCGCGATGACGCGGTCCTAGCCAAGATTGATTTTCCTAAAACTATTTTTTACGCTGTTTCAGATCACACTGCAAACTTTTATGCTGAAAATATTAAAGTGACTCTTTCGGGTACAGAATACAGGATTTGTAGCGTTGGCCAGAAAATTGCGATCAGATCGGAACTGCTTGGACCGCAATTTGTTGCTTCGGCGCTAG
>JAUSKR010000023.1 GCA_030649445.1 bacterium | reverse complement strand
GTAGCTCAATATATCGGTCTCGTTCTAGTAGTCATCGGATTCGCCCTGATCAACTTGAAATCAAAATAAAACAATCACAGTCTTGTTTTTGTAGCTTAATTTGAGTTGTGCACATAAAAAAGATTATCGACCCTACTACAGCACACCGGTGTGCTGTAGTAGGGTCTAGCAACGTGTGTAGATGCAGTTATTAACTACGTAAACAGGGAGGTAAAAAAGATGAAAATTATCTCAAGTTATGGGGAAAAGCAGCGGCGAGAAGAGGAATTTAAGGTTCTTGTGGACGTCGTATTTGGCGTCAAAACTCGGGAAGAGTTAACTTTATTTTTGGAATGTTTCTTGAGCGAGAGTGAAAAAGCCTATTTGGGCCAACGACTTGATCTGATGCGGATGCTGGCAAAAAACTTTAATTATCAGCAGATCCGCGAGAAAATTACACCATCTAACTCGACAATCAATCACGCCCAACAGTGTTTAGATCTCGGAGGCGATCAACTTAAAAAAGTAATACTGAGTTATAAATATAAAGCTGAAAAACCCAAAAACCCGAACGCTGGAACAAAGCCTCTGGTAAGTACACGCTACAAGGGCGCAAAACCAATTTAATTTTCTTGCTCTAGGCAAGTTCATTTACACGATTGTGTGCTCCCTCACTACAGCACACCGGTGTGCTGTAGTGAGGGAGAGAATCAAAAATAGATAATTTGGGTGAAGTTTTTTTGTAATAAATTACAAAGAAAAATAGATTAGGAAAAGGAAAAATAGGTTAAGAGAGTCTGGCGAATTGGGAATTGTAGAGAGAGGCATAGAAGCCGTTCTTTTTGAGTAACTCGTCATGTTTGCCTTGTTCGACGATGTTGCCGTCTTTCATTACTAGAATGAGGTCGGCATTTCTAATAGTTGAAAGCCGGTGGGCGATGACAAAGCTGGTTTTGCCCTCCATCAATTTTTCCATCGCTTTTTGAATTAATATTTCCGTTCTGGTGTCGACCGAGCTGGTCGCCTCATCTAAAATCAACATCGGTGTTTGGGCCAGCATCGCCCGGGCAATCGTTAAGAGCTGTTTTTCGCCGGCGGAAATATTGTCGGCTTCTTCATTCAATTCCATCTTGTAGCCGTGCGGCAGGGCGTGGATAAAGTGGTCGGCGGAGGCGGCAATGGCCGCGGCTTCAATCTCTTTTTGAGTTGAATTCGGTTTGCCGTAGGCGATATTCTCGCCGATGGTGTCGTTGAAAAGCCAGGTGTCTTGGAGGACCATACCAAACATTTTGCGCAAATCACTCCGCCGCATCGACCGGATATCGATACCGTCAATCTTGATCGCGCCCTTGCTGACATCGTAAAAGCGCATCAGTAAATTGACGACAGTTGTCTTGCCGGCGCCGGTCGGGCCGACGATGGCAATTTTACTGCCCGGCTCAATTTTAGTGTTGAAATTATGAATAATGGTTTTGCTTGGATGATAGCCAAAAACAACGTGGTCAAATTCGACCGCGCCCTTGATCTCGGTTAATTTAACTGGCTCAGTAGTTTCGGCCGTCTCATCTTTTTCCTCGAGAAATTCGAAGACGCGTTCGGCCGCGGCCGCCGTTGATTGCAAAACGTTGGTAATTTGGGCGATCTGGCTGACCGGCTGATTGAACTGATTGACGTACTGAATAAAGGCCTGGATGTCGCCGATCTGGAGCCGGCCATTGATTGCCAGCCAGCCGCCAAAGACGGCGACGCCGACATAGTTTAAACTGCCGACAAAAGTCGTGATCGGGATGAGCAGGCCGGACAGGAATTGCGATTTCCAACTGCTGACATAAAGCTGGCCGTTGATCGTCTGGAATTTGGCGATCGAACGGTCCCTGCCGTTGAAGACCCGCATAACATTGTGGCCGGCGTACATTTCCTCGATATGGCCGTTGATGACGCCGAGTGAATCCTGCTGATCCTTAAATAATTTCTGTGATCGCTTGATGATAAATGAAATTGAAATCACACTTAGTGGCAGGAGGACAAGCGAGACTAGAGTAAGAAGCCAATTGATCCAGAGCATCATTGCCAGAAAACCGATGATCATGACAACTGACGAAACGGCCTGAGCCATGCTTTGATTTAGGGTCTGGCTGACAGTGTCAACATCGTTAGTAACACGGGAGAGAACATCGCCATATGTCCGGCCGTCGAAATATGACAGCGGCAAGCGGTTGATTTTTTCTGAAATATGGCGCCGGAGCTGATAGGAAATCCTCTGCGAAATCGTACTCATAATCCAGCCCTGAATGTAGGTCAAGAGGGCGGAAATGAGGTAAAGCGAAATAAGTATGAAGGCGTAATACTTTATTTTGCCGAAATTAAAATTCGGTTTTTGGGACAGGTCGAGATTTTTGATTTTGTCGGAAATATTTACCGGAATTTTGGTCTGGGCCGCCGGCGGCAGATTAGCTGTGATCTGATTATATGCCTGGATGTTGACATAATCAGCCACGATTTGATTGGTGGCATTGCCCAAAATTCGCGGACTCATCACGGCAAAGACCGTACTTAGAATGGCGAAAAGCAGGACAGTTAAAATCGATGTTTTGAACGGTTTCAAATATTGGATCAGCTTCCGCATCGTCCCTTTGAAATCCTTCGGTTTCTCAGCCGGCCCAATCATCCCGCTCATCGGCCCGCGCCCCAGTGGCAGAGCCGCCGGTTTTGATTTGGCCTCGGATTTTGAGACGGAAATATTATCTTTAGCCATTGGTGCCTCGCAGTTCTGGTCGGGGGATTCGGGGGGATTGGGGTGATCGGGTTAATTTTTCATAATTTGCCAGCTCTTCTTCTGACAGCTGTGACGAGGCAATCTCCCGGTAAACCTTGCTCGTTTTCAAGAGCTCGGCGTGATTGCCGATGCCGGCGATATTGCCGTTGTCCAGAACAATAATTTTGTCAGCCGATAAAATTGTGTTGATCCGCTGAGCGACGATAATGACGGTTTTTTTCCTGACTTCAGCCGCTAGCGCTTTGCGCAAAGCCGAATCGGTCTTGAAATCAAGCGCCGAAAAAGAATCGTCAAAAATGTAAATTTCCGGTTTTTTGATAATCGCCCGGGCAATCGAAAGCCGAGATCTCTGTCCGCCGGAGACATTGGCGCCGCCCTGGCTGATCGGCGCCTCAAAAGCGCCGGTCAAATTTCTGATAAAGCCAGTTGCTTGCGACGTTTCGGCTGATTTGGCTACTTCGGCCGTTGAAGCTTTTGGCGCGCCATACTTAATATTTTCTTTGACCGTGCCGGAAAAAAGGACACCGCGTTGAGGCACATAGCCGATCTTGGCGTAGAGGTCGGCCAATTTGTAATCGCGGACATCGATGCCGTCAACTAAAATAGTGCCACCGGTGACGTCATAGAAACGGGGAATTAAATTTATTAAAGTTGATTTGCCCGAGCCGGTCGAGCCGATAATGGCCGTCGTCTGGCCCGGCTCGGCCGTGAAGGAAATGTTGCAGACAACCGGCACGTCGGCGACCGGGTATGAAAAAGTCACACTTTTGAATTCGACCAAACCGGAGGAATTTCTTGGCTTCTTCGGCTTGGCTCCGAAGGGGCCCCCTTTGGGGGCAGGATCTTTAATTTCGAGTTTGGTTTCGATTACCTCCATGACGCGTTTAATCGAGACGGAGGCGCGCGGCAGGATGATGAAGACAAAGGAGAACATCAGGAATGAGCCGATAATCTGCATGGCGTATTGCATAAAGGCGAGCATCGAGCCGATCTGAAGCTTGTCGAGCGAGACGAGATGGGCGCCAAACCAGACGATAGCCAGGGCGGCAAAGTTGAATACCAAAATTAAGACCGGCATCATCACGACCATCAGACGGTTGACAAAAAGATTGGTCTCGGTCAGCGTTTTGTTGGCGTTTTCAAATTTTTTCTCCTCAATTTTTTCATTATTGAAGGCTCGAATGACACGCAAACCGGTCAGGTTTTCCCTGGTGACGAGATTGAGCCGGTCAACCAATTTTTGGAGCAATTTAAATTT
>JAUSKR010000021.1 GCA_030649445.1 bacterium | reverse complement strand
GATCCAGACTCGATCTGTCATACTAGCTTTTGGCAAGAAACCACGCGAACTGGGAGTTCCTGGCGAAGAAAGATTGAAGGGTAGCGGCGTCTCGTATTGCGCTACCTGCGATGCGCCTTTTTTCAAAAATAAGGTTTTGACGGTCATTGGCGGCGGGAATTCTGCTCTGTGCACAGCAATTATAGCTGCAGGTGTTGCCAGACAGGTTTATCTTATTTATCGTGGCACAGAACTTCGGGGCGAGCAAGCTTTGCAAGAAAAGATCCGTAAAATGAAACATGTCGAAATTATGTATAATGAAGAAGTCGCTGAAATAGTTGGTGAAGAAAAAGTTGAGAACATCAAACTTAAATCCGGCCGAATTATCGAAACGGATGGTGTTATCATTGAAATTGGTTTTGTTATTGACAGAACTTTGGCCACTGGCCTAGTTGGCATGGATGAAAAAAACCAAATCATTATCAACAGTACACAGGAAACTTCAGTTCCTGGCATATTTGCCGCCGGTGATTTGACCCAAACGGCCTTCAAGCAAATTGTCATCGCAGCTGGCGAAGGCGCCAAAGCGGCGCTGTCCTGCTTTGATTATTTACAACGAGCTGAGGGCAAACGCGGCATTCTGGCTGATTGGCACTGAGTATAAATAAAAATATAAAAGGAGGGAAATGGATCTCGAGCTAAATAATTCTGACAGGCCGCAGTCACCACTGACTGAGGAATTAACAGCTGAACTCAAAGCGAAAAAATCATCAAAATTCAGAAAATACATCAAAAATCACAAAAAAGGCGTCATCATTTCGACTGTTCTAGTCGTCAGCTTGATCGCCTTTGGCCTCGGTTTTTATTTTCTCCGTTACGGCAAAGATAAGACGACGACACCGAGCTTGTCTTCGACCAATACTGCTAGTACGGCGGCGATAAAAACCTATAATATTCTCGACGGCCTAGCCGTCGATCCCAGTGTTGCCGATCGCCATCCACTAGCTATAATTGTCGAAAATCAGGTTGATGCCCGGCCACAATCAGGTCTCGACAAAGCTAGTATTGTTTATGAAGCTTTTGCTGAAGGTGGTATCACTAGATTTTTAGCTCTTTTTAGCTCGCTTGATGCTGAAAAAGTTGGGCCAGTCCGCTCGATCCGGACTTATTTCGTTGACTGGGCACACGGTGTCAGTGCATACCTAGCTCACGTTGGCGGCAATATTGACGCACTCGATAAAATTAGGGCGGAAAAATCTTATGACCTTGATCAATTTGCATATTCCACGCCTTATTGGCGGGAATATGCTGCTGGTCTGGCAACTGAACATACAATGTATACCTCAACATCAAAACTCTGGCAACAAGCTAGTAAAAACAGCTACCCGACTACTAATAATTTTACGACCTATAAATTTAAGGATGATCCCACCGATGCGGATGTCGCCGCTTTGCCAGTCAGTCAGAAGATCTCAATCAATTATTTAAGTTCAGCTTATAATGTTGATTTTCAATATAACAAGGACTCGAACTCATACAGACGATTTATTGCCGGCAAACCGCAAATTGACACCATCTCCAAAAGTCAAATTTCTCCCAAAAATCTTGTTATCATGACAATCAGTCGTCGGGCAATAAAAACTAGGATTAATGAGGCCGGCTATGTCATGATAACAGTTGGGTCCGGTAAGGCACAAATTTTTCTCGATGGTAAAGTAATCGTCGGCACTTGGAAAAAAACCTCCATCTCTGATCGGGAAATTTTCTATGACGAAAAAGGTCAAGAAATTATCTTTAACCGCGGCCAATTCTGGATTTCCGTCATTCCGGCGGAATCAAGCGTTACAATTCAATAATTTGAATAATTGAGCATCACATGCAAGATGATGATTGATCTTTTGTCTCAGATTCATTATCCTATATTTATAAGTTATAAATTTTAAACAAGACGGAGGGGTGTTATGGCCAATATTAAAGAGCTTCATGCACGCGAAATACTAGATTCCCGTGGCAACCCGACAGTATCGTGTGAAATATTGCTTGATGATGCTACTTATGCTGTTGGCTATGTCCCTTCCGGTGCCTCGACTGGCGACGCAGAGGCGATTGAACTGAGAGACGGTGATGCCAAGCGTTATAACGGTAAAGGCGTTCTCAAAGCTGTCGGAAATGTCAATACGACAATAAGAAATAGCATTTTAGGCATGGATATACAAAATCTGGCTAAAATTGATCAGAAAATGCTGGAATTGGACGGGACACCAAATAAAGCTAACCTCGGTGCTAATGCAATTTTATCTGTTTCGCTGGCTTCGGCCAAAGCCGGCGCCAAAAGTGCCAGAATGTCTCTTTATCAATATCTGGGTTCTCTAATGGGCAAACGGAGTGATAAACTTGTTCTGCCGATTCCGTTTTTCAATATTTTAAACGGTGGCAAGCACGCCGTCGGTTCGACTGATTTTCAGGAATTTATGATCGTGCCGGTAAAATTTGCTTCATTTAAAGAAGCTTATCGTGCCGCCGCTGAAATATTCCACGCTCTTGGCTCGATTTTGGAGGAACGAAATTATCAGCCGCTTGTTGGCGATGAGGGTGGCTACGCCCCGGCACTTTTTTCAAATGAACAGGCAATGGAATTATTGATGCTAGCTATTGCTGAGGCTAACTACCGTGCCGGCGAAGATGTTTTTATCGCTCTTGACCCAGCCGCCAGCCGTATTTACACGAAAGATAATTTTTACGAATTACATCGAGAAAATAAGTCGCTAACCAGTGATGAATTGATTAGTTTTTATCAAAAATGGACTGAAAAATATCCGATTATTTCGATTGAAGATCCGCTTGATCAGTCAGACTGGGATGCTTGGCGGGAAATTACTCAGCGGATAGGCAATAAGGTTGAAATTATTGGTGATGATATCTACGTCACAAATCGGGAATTGTTGAAAAAGGGCATTGAGCAAAAAGCTTCAACCGGTATTCTGATCAAGCCAAACCAGATTGGTTCGGTCACTGAGATGCTGGCAACGATCAAGATGGCTGAAGATGCCGGATTCAAGGTAATTGTTTCACACCGTTCCGGTGAAACCGAAGACACCTTCATCGCTGATTTAGCGGTGGCAACTGGTTGTGGCACGATCAAATCCGGTGCGCCTTGCCGGTCAGAGAGAACGGCTAAATACAATCGCCTCTGCGAAATTGAAGAAAAAAATCCCGGCACAGCGACTCTGGCGACCTGGTCGACCGGAACCGAGACTACAGTTTAAATTCTGATTTAGACATTAAAATAACCCGCGTAATTACACGCGGGTTATTTTTTTATCAGCTATATAACTATCCTTTTTCAACTTTCAACTAATTATTATCCCTGAAAGCCAAGACTTCTGGCCAGATTCAGGACTTTAGTGTAGTATCGCGTCGAAGGATTGTAGCCCCACAAAGCTTTTTTCATATCGGGGTAGCCACAGGCTCGCAGATAATGAGCCGCTGAAAATGCACTGTCCCAAATATTCGTAATATCTTTGACACCATCACCATTACCATCAACAGAGTGACTCCGAAAGGTCGAAGGCAAGAACTGAAACGGTCCACTCGCACCGGAAGGATTTTTCTTGGCAGTCGAACCAACAGCACCTGTTTCAATGAAATTGATGGCCTTAATTAGCCTCCAGTCAACACCGGACGCATTTCCAGCCGCCTGATAGACGACGTCAAGGTTGGCCGGATCGGCAACAGTTGAGACAGAAACGTCTTTTTGAACCTGAGCCGCTTTTTTAGCAGCGGCAATTTTCGCCGCGGCTTCAGCCGCAAGTCTTTGTTCACGACCATAAACCGATTCACCCGGAACAATGATCGAGATTTTAGTCGCCGACATGACCGGCTGCGAACTGGTCGTCGAAAGAACTAAATTTACTCTACTTATTTCAATGCTATTTTTTGGAACAGCAATTTTAACCGATGTGTCGGGGGATGGGATCATCAGCAAAAGAGCAATCGGCACAGAAGCGAATAATTTCCTATTGTAAGTTTTGAAATTCTCATACACCCTCCTAGATAAAAACGAAAGTCTCTCAAAGGTGAGAGGCATTATCTAGTTTTTAGGATTTTCGGCCAGTCAAGTTCTGATATAAAAAGTTAAATTCCTCAATACTGAGTACTGCGTACTGAGTACTGAGAACTAACATCGGCCTTATTCCTAATACCTATTTAATTAAAAAACCTGGATACCTCCAGGTCGTAGACGAGCTTAGCACGGGACACGGCGGCGTGTCAAGACCTAAATTCCGGCGTGCGGTTCTGCCCCTTTTCAAGGGGAAGCCAGAAGGGGTTTATAGACGATACAATCATTAAGGCGTGAATTCGGGCCAGAAATTTGAGCTTCATTATACATAATTAACCCTGAAATTAATTGTTAAATGATATTTTTTGCTATAATCTTTTATATGCGCGATAATGCTTGGCTCGAAGAAAAATTAGAAAAAATTTGGCGGGAACATTTTGCCGATGTGCCGCGATCGAATGAGATTGAGATCAAATTTGGCGCCAAGGCGAGGCGCCGGCTTGGCAGTATCCGCCAAATTAATCCCAGGGACAAACATTCGACAACCAGAATTCTGATAAGCGGTTATTTTAGAGATGAAAATGTGCCCGAATCAATTATTGACGTCACTATCGCTCATGAACTTTGCCATTACGCCCATGGCTTCTGCTCGCCGTTGCCGAAATATTCAAAATACCCGCATCAAGGGGGTCTGGTTGACAAGGAATTGAAAAACCGGGGATTTGGCGAAATACTAAACTTTCAAAAAAACTGGCTCAAAACCAGCTGGCCAAATATTACCGGTGAACCGGTGCGGCGGCGGCGAGTGAGACGAAGGCGAGTCGGATTGATGAGAATATTTGGGTTCTAGCCCGCCGTCATTCCCGCGCAGGCGGGAATCCAGGCAAAACAAATCATGGTAACTCGCAACACAACTTCCTGGATCCCCGGGTCATGGCGTTGCCTGCCCGAGGATGACAAATAAACTGGTTATTGGATATTGGTTATTGAAAATTAACTCCGAAGGAGTTCTATGAGCTGTCTTTTTTGTCAGATCGCCGCACACGAAATCCACAGTAAAATAAAGTATGAGGATGATGACTTTATCGCTTTTGACGATATCCATCCGAAAGCCAAAATCCATATTTTATTGATCCCCAAAAAACACATCCACTCAGTTGCCGCGCTTGAGGACAGCGACGTCAATTTAGTCGGCAAATTAATATTGAAAGCTCGGGACATTGCCAAGGAACAGGGGATTGATCTGTCCGGTTTCCGTCTGGTCTTCAATTCTGGTCCGGATGCCGGCCAGATCGTCGATCATCTTCACCTCCATATTATCGGCGGTGAAAAACTCTAATTGATGATTTGCACAGCTTGCTAATCTGCCCATTTTACGGTATAGTTTGCTTATTACTCCGGCCACAGGCCGGTCAGCCTCTGGCTGATATTACTTACTGCTTGTCGAAAGGTGGTGATAACTCTTGATCGAGGTCAAAAAGAAAGGCAACGAGAGAATCGATGTCTTAGTCCGCCGTTTCAACCGCGAAGTTCAGCAAAGCGGTGTTTTAACTGTTGCCAAAGAAAAAAGATTTTTTGAAAAAGACTTGAACCGCGGCAGCCGCCGCAAAATTGCCGTCCGGCGGACGGAAATTAATAAGTTAAAGCGAGGATGGTAGTTTCCTCCCCTTTTGAAGGGGAGGTTAGGTGGGGTTTATTAAATGCAACTAAAGCAACAAATTGAATCAGATTTCTTATCTGCCTATAAATCAAGAGACGATAGTAAAGTCTCGGTTTTGCGGCTGCTCAAAAGCGCCATTAAAAATGCCGAGATTAATACCAAATCAGAATTGCCTGAACCGGAAATTATCAAAATTTTGCGGCGTGAAGTCAAGCAACGAGAAGAGTCGATTTTCGAATTTGAAAAAGGTGGTAGAAGTGATCTTGTTTCATCAAATCAGGATGAAATTAAGATTATCAATGCTTATTTACCGGCCCAAATCGGCGAAGATCAAATTAAAGTTATAGTCAACGAAGTTATTGCTGGATTGAATCCTTCGGGTCCAGCTGATTTTGGCCGCGTAATGGGTGCGGTGATGAAAAAAGTTGGTACTGATGCTGACGGCGCAACGGTCGCTGCGATTATCAAAAAATCACTCAAATAAAAAACAAAAATGAATAAGATCGAGATCAGCGGTCATGCAAAATATAAAATTAATGCAAATCAACTATCTACTGATATCAACCAGGCACTTTTAGTTTTTAACTGCAACGACGCCTCTGTTCACATAAATTTTGTTTCGGCCAAAGAAATCCAAAAACTAAACAAGAAACACCGAAAAACAGATCAACCGACTGATGTTTTATCCTTTCCTCAAATTGATCTGCCGAACGCTAGAATTAAAATCTTGGGTGACATAGTTATTTCTCCAGAGATTGTCATCGAAAAAAATGAGGATTTGTCCGATGTCGCCAAACATGGGCTTTTGCACCTACTTGGTTTTGACCATGAAACAGCTGAGAAATTATGGCTTGAAGCAGCTCATAAAATCGACTGTAGTTTATAATTAAGTCGTCCCGGACTTGATCCGGGATCCATTCAATTAAGAAGGAAAATATGGCAACAAAAGAATTAACCGACGAAGAGCGCGCTCGAATTTGTCAGCCGGATCAAAAAATCGAATACAAAAAATACAATCACATTCGATTGCGCTCAAGTTTTGATCACGCCATTCGCGGTGTGATCTTTTTACTCAAATCAGAGCCAAACGCCCGCATCCACGCTATTATTACTATATTAGTCGGTGCCGGCGTCTATATTTTTGGCGTTTCGCGCCTCGACGCCGCCATTCTCTTCATCGCCGTTATTATGGTTTTCACCATTGAAATTATTAACACGGCAGTTGAAAAAATCTTTGACGTCTGCCATCCAGCGGATCATGTCCTGATCCGGTCAGCCAAAGACGCCATGGCCGGCGCCGTCCTCATCTCCGCCGTCATCGCCACCGTCGTCGCTTTTCTGATCTTCTTGCCATACGTCAAAAATGCTGTTTAGACTCGATCCAGGCGTTGGAGTATTTTGTAAAATTATAGTAAAATGTGATTAATGCCTAGAGTCACACACAAACAAAAAGTTTTCTTTATATGTTCTATCATCACCTTGGTCATTCTTCTGGCGGGGCTGTATTGGCAGCAAAAATATCGCAGCACCACTGCTAATATCACAGAACCAGCAACTACTAATAATTTATCACCAAACGCCCGCTCTTATTTTAAATTATTTTCAATTTTACACGACGGCACTCGCTATACTAGGAGCTTCGCGTCCGCTAGAACTACTTGGTTGCAAGAACATATTGATCAAGCAACATCCCAGGTTGCCGGCAATGCTTCATCACTAAAAATTCCAGTTAACCGCTACACTAATTGGCGCGACTTCAGCACTGTTGATGCCCCCAACTTTTCCTTTGAAACACTTCTGGTTTATTATCAGAATCGTAATCAAGACGTTGACAACGCCTTTGTTCATGTCGCCAGCGACACCTCTTTTGTGAGATACACAGCTCCATCCCACCCCCTACCATCGATGAACGACCGCTTGCAACGGGTATTAACAGTCTCTTCTTCATCCGAACAAGCTACAACACTACCTGCGGCGGCAGCTAGACAAGATGTTACTCACACTGCCTATGGCGACCAGAATGTTCCAACCATGCCTCACGACTTCACGCTAGCTATCAACAATACGGATATCCGCTACATTATGATGGGACATGCCTGGAAATTTGACCAGATCAATTTTAATGTCACTACGGCCGCAACTGCTGGCTGGCAGACCAAGTTCGAGTATTGGAGCGGTACTGCATGGCTGCCACTGACAACAATCAGTGACTCAACAAGCAATTTTAATCAGAGCGGCAGGGTTCATTTCTCACCACCTGCAGATTGGTCGACGGCTAAGCTGTCTGACGACCTTGCGGCTTATTATTGGCTTCGTTTTAGCGAGACATCATTGACAGGATCGGTTACACTTACGGCTCATAAGAGCCTCGAAACAAGTACCAATTGGGATGGCGTACCGGCAATTAATCTAACTCCCTATGCAACGACACCTTATTCAACTTCCCGCCAGAACGTAATCATTCCCGGCTGGGACGCCGCAAATGATATAAACCATGACGGTTATGTTGATGATACTGAATTTAACAACCGACCAAACCAGCTAGCTTCGGCTCGTTTTCGTTACCAATCTCAGCTGCCCGCAGCGTATCTAGTCGGTCGGTGGGAAAGTAACTACGCCGATCCGACCTATCAGCAGTTCGCTTCTGATCGGGCGCGTCAATTACTGGCTGACACCCAGACCAGACGGCTTTTTGTTGATAATGGCTACACTAACCTAATGTTGCCGCTGAGTTTAACTCTCCCAGACATCACGACTCCAAGCCCAACCTATCTTGAATACAGTGATGACGCCGCCCTTCAACAAAGTGCCGCCGATTTTCTGACCGCACTAAAAGGATCGGGGGCTGATTATATTTTACTAAATGGTGCCCTAAGTCAGCCGGCTACAATTCCAGCCATCAACGGATTAATGCTGGAGAATGAACTCACACTTCCTCATAGTGCGCAGGAAAAACCCGAGACACTGGCCCTGTTCTGGAATCAGCTGAAAATATTTAGCAATGCTCGTAAAGAGGTGATTGTAGGCGCTAAATTCGATTCAGATAAACGTGCTCAACTCTATAACCTGGCCCGATACTATCTAACTGCCACCCCATACACCTACTACTGGACCCAGAGCGGTGCGCCTTGGTCTAGCTGGTCTGACTTGATGTCACGCGACTTAGGCAATGCTGTTGGTGACTACCAACTAATCGCTTCCGACACTGCCCATCATTCTTACATTTACCGACGTGATTTTACACTTGGATCAGTCATAGTTAAAACAATGACAGCTGGTGCCAACACCGCTTCCGACATAGGCGAAGATACAAAATATCACATTGATTTGGGCGAAAGATTTTATCCTGTCGGTCTCAATAATCAGATTCAATCATCGGTTACCGGTCTTGATTTACGCAATTATGAAGCAGCAATCCTTTTAAAAAACCAGCCACCGGTCTGGGACAGCGTTGATCTCCAGACTGTCAAAACCGGCGAAACGCTTCGGCTGGCTCTGCCGGTGTCCGACCCTGAAGGCAGTACCCTGGAACTTAATATTGCCGAGAGTCTGACCGGCGCTTCAATTGAAACCAACGAAACGAGCAATTTACTCACATATACAACAACTGAATCTTCCATCGGATCACACACCATCGTCCTAAAAGCCTCCGACGGTGACAAAGAGTCAAACAAAACGATCGATATTAGCGTTTCAGATAAAGTCAAAACCAGCTCGGGCACAGCTAAGACCGACTCATCGGGGAGCCAGTCGACCAACAGCACGACCACTCAGCCACCAATCATCACCGATCAGTCAGCCCAAAGCAATGTCGCCTCGACTAGTCCAGTTACTTCCAACCCGTCTTTAACAACCAGTTCTGATGCCGTCAACACAACTGACCGTGCTTCGTTTCAAGTCTCTCCTCAGGCGAACAAAATCATCGGTATTGCTGCGTCAATTTTCTGGGTAATCGGATTGTTTCTTGTTTTCTAAATATAATGTTTCATTTAATGGAATGAGGCTTGCAACTCGGCTCAATTTTAGGTTAAAATCTAGTTATACTAAATTTGAAATAGAATCCCTATAGGAGGGTCTCGTGCGAGAAACAAACATATCTGTCGGAATCGACATTGGAGATACTAAGGTTGTAACCTGTGTCGGCAAACTCGAAGCCGGTAACATCGACATTATTGGTATCGGCAAAAATCAAAACAACGGTGTCAGAAGAGGCACGATTGTTAATATCGAAGAAACTGTTTCGGCAATCTCTTCATCTCTCGAAGAAGCTGAGCGGATGGCCGGTATGCCGATTCAGTCTGCAGTTATTGGCATTACCGGTCCCTCAATCGAATGTGAACAGAGTAAGGGCGTCATTGCCATCTCTCGGGCTGATGGCGAGATCACCACTGACGATTTGATGCGGGTGATAGATGCCGCTAAAGCCATCCCCAGCCGTCCAAACCGCGAGATATTGCATGTTATCCCTGTCAATTTCATCATTGATAGTACTGAGGTTGTCAAGGATCCTGTCGGCATGACCGGCATCCGGCTCGAAGTTATCGCCAATATTATTTCCGCCTCATCAAACTCAGTTAAACCCCTGACCCGGTCGGTCCAGCAGGCTGGAGTGGACATTGCTGATTTAGTTTTTTCACCGCTTAGTACAGCTAAAGTTTTGCTCTCATCCCGTCAGACGGATATCGGCGTCATCTTAGTTGATATTGGCGCCCGTACTACTTCCTATGCCGTCTTTGAAGAAGGCGAGCTGGTCACTTGCGGTGTTGTTCCAATCGGTTCGACTCATATCACCAATGATATCGCCATCGGCCTTCGTATCAACATTGATTTGGCTGAAAACGTCAAGCTGAAGTACGGTTAC
>JAUSKR010000015.1 GCA_030649445.1 bacterium | reverse complement strand
AAATTATTTTTGCGATATCTGAATTATACCGAACAAACCCCGCACAACGCAAGGTTTTGGTTGGCTGCCACACCAAAACCCCGGCATTTCTGCCGAGTTTTTTAGTTTAGAGCAGTTCAAATTTATGTTTAACCGATCTTCAAAATTTTGCAGCTAGAGACGCCTGCCGGAGTTTTGACTTCGACTGAATCGCCTTTTTTATGGCCGACTAAGGCCGAGCCGATTGGCGAATCGACAGAGATGCGGCCGTTGATTGGATCAGCTTCGTCGCTACCGACGATCTCATAGCTCATTTTCTCGCCGTCGTCATCAATTTCGACGGTACAGCCAACATTAACAGTGTCAGTTTTGCATTCTTTGGTAATTATCTGGGCGTTCTTGATTTTCTGTCCAAGTTCGGACTCCTTGCTCATCAGATACAACTGTTCGTTTTTCGCCTCATGATATTCGGCGTTCTCCGATAAATCACCCATTTCCCGGGCTTCTTTGATCTTCTGGCTGGTCGCCTTCATCTTCAACTTAATCTCTTTCAATTTTTCTCGGAGCTTCAAGAGACCGTTTTCAGTCACATAATTGCTCATCTTGCCCTTTCGACTTTTCGGAAAAAAAATCGCCCACGTCTTTCAGACTACGTGCAGCGTTTTGATTTATTATATTTTTATTACTTAGGGGAAATAATTCTCTCAAAAATAGCTTGTCCTGTCAATACTTTAGTTTCTCAATTATAGGGTTTTGTTATTACTGGATTTGATTTTGTTTTATGATTCTGAATTATTTCTGAGCAAAATAATATGTCATGATGTCCTTGGCAACCGGCCCAGCAATGTCGAATCCTTCACCGCCGCCTTCAACCAAAACAATCACAGCAATTTGTGGATTGTCATACGGCGCGTAACATTCGAACCAGGCATGAGTTTTGGCGTTGTTCATAAATTGGGCTGTGCCAGTCTTACCGGCAACTGGAATTGGAAAATCGGCCAGAATACTCCTGACCGAACCTGAAACGATCGCTTGTCTCATGCCCTGCTGGACAATTTTAATAACAGAATCACTGATAAAATTAGTCCTTTCGATTCTCGGATCAAATTCTTTGACAGTCGTGCCAGAGTGGTCGACAATCCGGTTGACAAGCTGGGGCTCGAGCAGTTTACCACCATTGGCAATTGTCGCCGTTGCCCGCAGCATCTGAATGGGCGTCACTAAGAGATCACCCTGACCGATTGAAACGTGATAAGTATCGCCGATATACCAAGGCGTGTTTTGTGTCTTCATTTTCCAAGCGTTATCAGGCAAAAGACCGGCCGCTTCTCCGGGTAGATCGATGCCGGTTTTTTCGCCCAAGCCAAAAAGCTGCCAGTATTTCTTGATCCGGTCGATGCCTAAGCCCTTGATTTTGTCGAAACCTCCGCCGACGGCATAGAAAAAAATGTCGTTGGATTCGGCGATTGCCCGCTCGATGTCCGTGCTTTCATAGCTGTGATCTTTCCAGTCCGGAAAATTATATTCGCCGAGCTTAATCGCTGCCGGAGTCACCATCGAGGTGTTTGCCGTAATCGTGCCTTCCTGCAAGCCGGCCGAGGCCATCACAATTTTCACGATCGAGCCGGGCGGGTAGACACCGGCAATGGCCCGGTCGAATAAAGGCAAGGTTGGATCGGAGGTGAGCTTCGAATAATCAGCTTGGCTAATTTTGGTTGAAAAGAGGTTATTGTCATAGCTGGGCTGTGATACCATCGATAAAATGGCACCGGTCTGGACATTCATAACAATTGCTATACCGCTGGTGACCGATTGGCCGCTTTGCTTTGTGCCTGCTGCCATGCCGTTTAGAAGTGCCGTGCTAGTTGCTTGTTGTAAGCCAAATTCGACATTTAAAACCAGATTATCGCCGCTGACTGGCTCCTTATTACTATTATCAACCAAAACTCTAGTAATATTGCCTTTTGAATCAACCTCTATCTGCTCGACACCATGAGTTCCTCGCAAAGCGCTTTCATATTGTGACTCCAGGCCGGTCTTGCCAATCCGGTCAGACAAATAATAATTAGGAAAGTTTTTTATGTCGTCAGTCGACACAATACCAGTGTAACCAAGGATATGAGCCATGCCTGAACCACTGACATATTGTCGGATCGACTTTGTCGCAACATATGCACCCGGCAAACCATTGATTTTCTGCTCGAGAAGCAAAGCATCATCATGGGAGATATTGTCAGAAATTATAATTTCATCAAGTGAAGATAATCCGTTTTTTTCCGCATCTGTCCTGATCTGATCGACAGGTAGACTTGTTAAATCGGCAATCTTTTGATAGATCGCCAAGCGGTCAGTTTTTTTCTTTGGTAGATCAGAAGGATAAACTGCCAAAGCAAATGATGGTGAATTCTGAGCTAGCGAAACGCCGTTTTTATCTAAAATCAGGCCACGATTGGCCTCAATAATCCGCGGCCTGATCCGATTGCCCTCGGCTAATTTTTGATTGGCACTTCCAGAGACAACCTGAATCACAAATAACCGCAAAACTAGAGCAGTAAAAACCAGAACTGATAATAACTTCAAATGAGATGTAAAACCGAGATGACTTTTTTCCTCAACTTTGTCTATTGCCTCCGTTGCCAACTCAGAATAACTAAACTCAATGTCGGAATATTCTCTGACCTTGCGCTTGTCTTTGTCGCCTCTAAATTTTGCAAAATTACCAAATATATCCATGAAAATCTCTACGTATTACAAATCTGGTTACAAATATACAAATTGAATCCCTGATTATTTGTATATTTGTACTGAATTCGTAATTTGTAGAATATGCAAGCTTTTTATATTTTGACTTCGGTCTCTAGCGTGAATCTTTTCTTAAATGAAAAATAGATTGAATTGATAATCCAACCAGCAAAACTATTGATCACCACAAAATAGCCGACTGCCAGAAGTCCAGTTGCGCTCCAATCTCTTGACCAAATTAGCAGAACAAGATCGAAGATAAATGTAGCAAAAATAAAATAAAGCATTATTGTAAAGTGATTCGGACGTGGAAAATATTTTTTGATAATAATATTCAGAGTTATCGGCAGAACTAAAAAATTTATAGCGATGATACCAAGTGGCAGAGAAGAGAAAATAGAAAATAGAATTATCAGAATCAAAGAAAAATAAATATAATCATCGTCTCTATTAGAAATGGCCATGATTATCAAAATAAGAAATGAGGTAATGATGCTGGCACCATAAACATCAAAATTCGACAGAAAAGAAACGTCCAGTAAGACTAAGAACAATCCAGAAAATAAATACCATAAATATTTTAGTTGCTTCATTTTTGAACGAAAACTAATTCTAAATTAGAAATGTCGATTGATTGTTCGACATTAATCATCTTGAAAATACTAGAGGAGGAGGATGTCAGTTTACCGGCAGTTCCAATTAAAAGTCCTGGCGCTACCTCGCCGCCAAGCCCACTCGTAACAACATTTTCACCAACTTTGTAATTGGTGTCCAAGGTAATATAATCTATGTACAAGCCGGAAATTCCACCTCTCAAAATACCTTTAGCTCGACTGTTTTGGAGCATCGCCTGAATGATCGAGTCTTTACTGGTCACAAGAAGTACGATTGAAGTGTGGGCAAAGGTCTCTTTGACAGTCCCGATAAACACGCCGCTTGAGACGACAGCCATACCATTCTTTATGTCATCAAAAGTCCCCTTGTCAATTGTAATATTATTAATAAATGTAACCGGATCTCGCTCGATAATTTTAGCTGGCACAAGCGAATTTTTATTCTCCGGCGCGATAAAACCGAGCTCTTTTCTGAGCAGAGTGTTTTCTTTTTTCAGCTCCTCGATCTGACTTGAGTCAACTCGGAGGGAGATAATTTTTTGGCCAAGTTCTTCATTTTGTTTTTTTAAATTGCCGATATTTGTCAGAAATGAGAAACTGCCTTTGATTTTATGGCCAAAACTGACCAGTCGCGACGAAATTCCGGACGTTGAACCGGTCAACGATGATTTTACTTTCAATTTTAAGCCCGGCGAAAAATTAAGCGCCAAGATAAGCGCACCGAGGAGAATAAATAGTAATATTTTAGATCTGCGTTTCATGTTTTCCAAGTTGAACAGTTTATAAAGTTCTTAAAGTAAAAAGTTCTTAAAGTATTCTAAATTCATAATTTTAGACTTTACAAACTTTCTAACTTTATGAACTTTTATTATCTCTTGTACGCCTGCGGCAGTAAGACGTCAGCCAAAAGATCGATGTCTTCCAGGACAATGCCAGTGCCGCGGACAACGGCGGTCAGCGGATCGTCGGCGATGAAAACTTTTGTCTGCGTTTCGGCCGCGATCAGCCGGTCGAGGCCGTTTAATAACGCACCGCCGCCAGCCAGGACAATGCCGCGATCCATAATGTCGGCCAGCAGTTCCGGCGGCGTCTCTTCCATCGTTTGCTTGATACTTTCAATAATCGCCCCGACCGATTTTCTCATTGCCTCGCGGATCTGATCGTCGCTGACAATAATTTCTTTTGGCAGTCCGGTCACCATGTCGCGGCCCCGCATCGGCGCTTCCTTTTTTTCGCGCATTTCGATGACCGAGCCGATTTTTATTTTAATATCCTCGGCCGTCCGCTCGCCCAAAAGTAGATTAAATTTGTCCCGGGCGTATTGGATAATATCCTCATTCATTTCGTCGCCGGCAATCCGCAGAGACCGTGAAGCGACAACGCCGCCCAGAGAGATGACCGCCACCTCGCTCGTGCCGCCGCCAATATCGACGATCATACTGCCGGAAGCGTCCTGAATCGGCAAGCGCGCGCCAATCGCTGAAGCGATCGGCTCTTCGATCAGAAAAACCTCTCTGGCGCCGGCATTGATCGCCCCCTCCTCGACCGCCCGCCGCTCCACCTCGGTGACGCTATGGGGAATACCGATGACAACCCGCGGCCGCGGAATGAGGGAAAAATGCATCTGATGAACCTTGTCAAAAAAATAGCGCAACATTGCTTCAGTCACTTCAAAATCAGAAATAACGCCGTCAACGAGTGGCCGAATGGCGACAATGTGGGCCGGCGTCCGGCCAACCATTCTCTTGGCGTCCTCGCCGACAGCTAAAATTTCTTTGGTTTTCTTATTGATCGCCACGACAGACGGCTCACGGATAACAATGCCCTTACCGCGGACATAAACAAGCGTGTTGGCCGTGCCAAGATCGATACCGATGTCCTGAGAAAACCGGCTTAGAATTTTTGAAAAGGGATTTTTCATAGCGAAAGTTAGCTTACTGCTTACCTTGCCCCGCCTTGAGCACAGGCGGGGTGAACTTACTAGCTTATAAGCTTGCCATTTGAGTCTAAGCCAAATCGTCCCTTCGGTCAAGACAACCCTCTCCGCACCCCGGGGGTGCGATATAGGTTTGATCAAAGATATTTCGCCACGTTGGCAGAGTGCTCGGCCTGAGTCCGGGCCGGGTGGATCTTGCCATCCGAGCCGTAGAGAAAATAGTAATAATTGCTTGGGCTTGGATTGAGCGCCGCCTTGATACTGGCCAGCCCGGGATTACAGATCGGTGCCGGCGGTAAACTAGCGATCAGATAAGTATTGTAAGTTGATTTAACCGAGGTAAATTCAGCCGTTTTGGCGGATTTCCAGAAAACATAATCCGCTATTTCCGCCACTGTCAGACCGGTGATCGCGCCACTGTCCCGCCCGTACGCGATGGTCGGATCTGATTGCAATTTCATCTTGGAGTTGATCCGGTTCTGATAAATACCGGCGATAATGCCGCGATCGGTATCGTTTGCCGCTTCTTTTTCGACGATTGAAGCAAGGATTAAATCTTTATCGGTGACATTCATGCCGGCAGTTCTTGTCGTATAATCCTCCAACATCTTGGCAATAACTTCATCGGCCGTCATCAGGGGATCGAAAAAATAGGTATCAGGGAAAAGCTTCCCCTCATCCTTTTTCGCTGCCGCCATAAAATTCGCATAAGATACGATCCCGGCTGAATTTAATTTTTGGCCGATTTGCTCGACTCTGTACCCTTCAGGAAAAGTCACTTTGACGATCTTTGTCTTGCCGGAATTGATCAGTTCGGCAATTTCAAGAAGCGACATTCTTGGCGTGATTTCATAGTATCCCGGCTTAATGCCGCCACCAGTCAATAATTCGATCCAAAAGAATAGACGGGCATTTTTAATCAGCCCAAGCGCCATCAGATCTGCGCCGATCTGATCCGTGCTTTCGTCCGCTTTAATCCTGATCAGAGTATTTGCGGTGATACTTTCATTCGGCACATTCATTTCCCGCCGAAAAAATAAATAGGCCGAACCTACGCCTAAAACGATAACTATCACTATCGCAATTAAAATTATTTTCCAGTTAAACTTCATATTTTCCAACCTAATGTCGAATTAGTCGAATCAATCTAATCCTTTAAATTCGATTTATTTGATTTATTCGAAATTCGGTTGATGAACTGCTCAAGTATCAGCACCGCTGCCAATTCGTCCAATTTGCCGCTTTCCCGGTCGACTTTTTTACCCAACGCGGCGAATTGTTCCGCCGCCTCGGTCGAGGTAAATTGCTCCGGCTCGAATGTAACATTTAAACCTGTCTCATCGCTGATTTTTCCGGCAAAAGTTCTAATCTCGCCTGCTAGGTTGCCCTCATCACCACTATTTAAGACAGGTAAACCAATTATAATTTTTTCAACTCCGAATTCGGCGATAACTTTTTTTATTTCTCCGGCAATCACCTCGAAAGATTTCTCGCCATCAACAACACCGGCACCCTTTGGAAAGATGGTACCGACAGCCAGTCCGATCCTTTTTTTACCCCAATCGATAGCTAAATACATAGTTTCCCAAGTATACAGATAACAAATCTAAACAGATAACAGATATTTTACAGATCTGTATGTGATTTATCTGTAATCTGGGAAATCTGTATTCTGTATGACTGTTTATTTTTGGTAATCAAAATTAACCTTAATTCGGTTTATCATAAACGGCATCATCCGCCAAAATGACGGCGTGTATTTGACCGAAACCGCAGCAACACCATCCTGACTTTCGAGATAATTTTGGGCTGAGGTGGCGTTTTTACCCTTGAGATTTTTTGCCAACATGTCAGCTGAAATTTTGGCACCGGTTTTGGCTTTGAAATCAACATCCAGTTTTAGGATGTTAGTATCAGCACTGTAATCAGAAACCACATAAGTCAGTTCGCTGTTCTCTGGATTGACGAGCATGGTGGTGTTATCAAGCTGGCTGCTTGCCAAAGTAATCATCCCTCCACGCAAGTCACTTTCCGAGAAGCAGAGGGTTGACAATTTTGCGTCAAGAGTCGTCACAAAAGTGTCGGCTTCGTCATTACTTTTTTTGTCAGAGCTAAAAGAAATAACTGAAAGATTGATGTATTTATCAAACACTTTTAAATTTGACTTCGAGGCGTTATCAAGCAATATGGCTTTGTTATCAGACAGCGCTTGGGCTGCAATTGCCGTTTCGGCATTGGACAGGTCGGTATCAGTTACAAATGCGATATTCTTGGTCACCCCGCCAGTAAAGGCCGCCTTATTTGTCGCCGTCAGCTGTCCAACTGAGGTTTGTATGGTGAATTTAGAATCAACTGCCAAATTGTAGCTCTCACCATTGTTTGCCGATGTCACTGTCGCATCAATTGTGCCTGCATCAAAGCTCGTCACCTTGCCTCCAGAAATTTGGACATTTGTCATCCCCGGGATCATTGCACCTTTGTTAACAGTAAAAACCAAGCCGCTACTACTTGTGACTTTTGCCCCAGGTGAAAGCGGAATTTGAGAGCTACTGACGCTATTTGAAATAGTAATCGTCCCGTTCGCTTTGACGCCGGCGTCTTTTTTTCCAGTAGAATTAAAACTTTTCGAGACTGATTTTTCTAACTCAACCATCGTTCCCTGCAAAATATTATTTGTATTATCAAAACCTTTTTGATTTTGATCGACTGAAATCGAGGATTTCTGTTCAAAATCTGCTGTCTTGAGCGTCACCGTCGCTTGGGCAGATGGGAGGAATAATCCCACAACGATAGCAAGAATAACTAAAATTGAACCAAGCAAAATTAGAAGCGGTTTGCGACTACCACCGGTTTTGATGTGTCCGGCTTTGCCCTGCCCTGAGCCTGTCGAATGGGCTGATCTTAAATTCATGTCGTCGTCCTTATTTCTATTATCCTCTGACCCCAATCCTTCGTCTTTAGTCTTTAGTCGTCCTTCGTCCTCGATCCCGGGTTCAGCATCCTCAATCTTTGCCTCTGGTCTGTCCTGAGTGGAATCGAAGGGCTCGTATATTACCTTTTCATCAGCTAGTGATTTTTTCGAAAGTTTGATATCATCACTCGTCCCGATCTCCTCATCAATGGACTCTGGTCCTTCGTCTTCAGTCTTTAGTCTTTCGTCCTCGTTCATTTTACCCAGGTCATATTTACGATAGGTATTAACTTTCAGAGATGAATCATCTTTTGAAAGACTTGGAGAAACCAGAGTCTCGGATCTTAACATGGCCGTTTCCGCTTCGGCAACCTTGCCAAAAACTTTGACTTTGAGTTGTTCTGCTAAATTTTTCGTGATCCGGTCAGTTGAAACCAAGCCAATCACTTTCTTATGCTCGATGGCGCTGCGTTGCAGTAATTTTAAATTAATGACGCTTTGAGCAAGAGTTGAATTTCTCGGCACGACCAAAACCACACCGTCTTCTTCACTCTGACGGATTCGATTGATTACCTTGGTAATCTCCTCATCGGGCTCTAAATAAAAAACCTTGTTCATGATATTTTAATTTTTCATTTTACAATTTTACATTTTTCATTAATTTATCATTTTCAAAATTTATTAAATGATAAATGGTCAATCAATGTGAAATGACAAATGATCAATGAAAAATTTTGGTTATTTCCTCAATCCTTCAACTATTCTGTCCAGCACCCCGTCAACTATACCTTCTTCGCCAGCCAGATCAATCGCCAGGTTGGCCAAAGCCATTGGTGTGATGTCTTGTGAGCCGACCAATTTACCAGTCTCGTCAACGATCGAGGCAACTTGTTTGGGTTTGATAAAATCAACCCTTGGCTGTTTCGAAAAAGGCAGATTTTTGACCCAGGTGCGTTTTTCTAAATATTCCTTAATTTCCGGCAAGAGCGAGCCGCCGCCGCAAAGCAAAATCTTAGATGGCAGTAGCTCGACGTTGGCAAACTCCTCCAAAGCTAATTCTACGCCAGAGAGCCAAACTTCGCAATCGTCGGCAATAACTTTTCTAATTTTGGCGCCAATTTCCGAATCCGGTTTAATTTTTCCATTGGAATAATCAAGCTTGAGTTGTTCCGCCTCGACAAAAGTTTTGTCAAACGCTTCAGCGATCGACTTGGTGAAGACCCGGCCGCCGATGGCAAACATCTTTGTTCCTTCAAGTCCGCCCGCCCGAACGACAGCGATGTCGGTCGTGCCGCCACCGATATCAATAAAAATTGAAGAAAATTCTGAAGATTCTTCAGAGCCGACGCATTTTGCCACCGCGTATGGTTCGGCCGCAACAGATAATAAATCTAAATCTAAATCTTCAGCAATCGTCTGTAAGGCACCGAGGTGAACTATCGGCGCGAAAGCATTGAATATTCCGACCTGGACGTCACGGCCCTGAAAACCGACCGGATTGGTAATCTTATAGCCATCAATCCGGACATCGACGACTGATGAATTGACTAGTTTGACATCAAGCTCAGTTTGGCCGGTTTCCCAGGCCAGCTCACTCCGCGCCCGGTCAAATGACCGTTCCTGAACTTGCTCGATGATATCTTTGAGCTCCTTGACGCTGATTTTTTCCTTCGGATCTTCCCGTTTGTAGTGAACCGTCGTCGTCGTCCCCTTGACCAGTTCGCCAGCAATACCGATGACACATTGGCGCGGCGCGACCTTGGCCTCGTCAAATGCCTGAGACAGAGCTTTTTCCGAGTTTTTGATCACACCGGCAATGTCAGTCACCCGCCCGCCCTGCATATCGGATAGGGCCTGCTTAGACCTCCCGACACCGACGACATGAGCGACGTCGTCGACAATGTGAAAAACCAGCACTTTGACAAATTCAGTGCCGATATCAAGCGCGATGGCGTAGTTCTTCTTGTTCTTGCCAAATAGTCCCACAACTCTTCCCTCCCATTAACGCCGTAGCTCAAGCTTTAGCTTGTTAATCACGCTGAAGCGTGGGCTACTTTTTGTAGTCCAAGCTTTAGCTTGCGCAGAATTAAACAGACTAAAGTCTGGACTACATTATGACAATATTGTACCACAGAAATTTTGTAAAATAAAAAGCAGAAGGGTGCCGCAGTCCTACCTCCAGTGGGACTAGCAGACACCCTATCGGATAAGTTCCCGCGCCTCAGTTGACGCGGTCAGGTCGTACGACCAGCGGCGTTGACCTCCATCAGCCGTGCCCAGTCGTTCTTGGGCTTCGGAACGATACGCCCAGCGGCGATGAGATCCGCCACTTCGGGATCGTCCTGCCGCCACTGAGCGGTCGGGATCTCCATCAGGCCGATGATCGGGACAGGGGGGAGCTTGACACCCATTGACCGGTTGGTCAAGCAGGCCACGCCCACCATCGTCGCCCCGCGATCGGCGATCAACTGGATCATCTTGTCCGTCGTGGAGAAGTTGTTGCACACGTCCTCCACCACGAGCACATGGTCGCCACTGAATACGTCGTGGCGGCTGATCACCAGCTTCGTCTCCTCGCGAGAGTCGGATGTCTTGACCTTGGTGACCTCCTTCTCGACGAAGCCGAAGCGGACGCCAAGGTAGAGCGCCAGGCAATAAGCCGTGGCGATCCCGCCCATCGGAGCACCGAGGACGACATCAACGTTGCCGCCCACGTCGCTCATCCGGACTCTGTCGGCGAGGAGCGAGCCCAAGTGCTCGAGGATGTCCGGATTCTCCTCGCACTTGGCCCAGTTGTAGTAGGTCTTACCGACCAACTGGCGCTTCACGCCGTCGTTGTCTTCGTAAGTCCCGGCGTATCCGACCAGCAACGCGTCGGAACCTTCCGGGGACAGATAGTACCCGCCGCAGAGCCTCAGCGTTTCGAGGTGATCATGCGGCGAGGTCAGATCCGCCCGTGTCAGAACGGGTAGCATATCGTTGTCCTCCCTTCAGGACTGCATCGTGCTCATAGCCTCGGCGATCTCGTCGAGGATGAGTTGCGCCGCCTTCACGCGACTGCCGATCTCCGGCGGCGGCTTGAGAATCGGCCGGCCGATGACGAGGTAGTCCGCCCCAGCGGCAATGGCCTCGCCCGGGGTCATGACACGCTTCTGATCGTTGGCCGCCGCCCACTCCGGCCTGACGCCTGGCGTGACGATCAGGAAATCCGAGCCGCAGGCCTGGCGGATTGATCTGATCTCCTTTGGCGAAGCGATGACGCCATCCAGCCCGCAGTTCTTGGCCAGTACGGCAAGACGGAGGACGAGGCCTCCGATCATCACCTCGATCGCCGACTTGCCGTTGTCCTGGCCACGCTGCTTCTCAGTCAGAGGCGGAAGAAGCCCCATCTGGAAAAGCTGCGCATAGTCGAAGCTGGTCAGGATGGTCACGCCGAGAATGGACGGTGCCGAACCGCCCAAGCAGACCTCGTCCACCGCCTGTCGGGCTGCCCGCATCATGTTGGAGCCACCAAAACAGTGAACATTGAACATCCCGACCGATGGCATGGCGGCAAGGGTCGCCGCCGCATCACCGACGGTGTTCGGGATGTCGAACAGCTTGCTATCCCAGAAGGCCTTGGCATCCTTCCCTGCGGCGTACGCCGCGACGATATCTGCCTTCTGGCGCGTGATCAGGTCGAAGCCGACTTTGAAGACACCCGCGTACGGGGTCAACTCGTCGATGGTATCGAGTGATCCATCGAGCCCAAGCCCGTCGAGCGCGACGATGATGCGCTCGTGCGGTTTCAAATTCACAATCGGTCTCCCTCTCCGCCGTTGCCGGCGGGCGCGTCCCACTTTATGGGAAATGACACTGGTACGTACAAAAGATTGCTGTGCCGGCTTCCGCCGGCTCAGCCTTCTCGATGAGAATATATACTATATAGTCTGGTATTACAACGGTTCCTCTCCTTTGCAAGGAGAGGTAAGGTGAGGTGAAATATGATTCGCAATAATTCTTAGTGAAGGGGGCAGACGGGGCGCAGTACTTAAAAGCAAGTTACTAGCGCGCCCCGTCGAGTCAGGTAGCCCACACCGGCATTGGTGGGGTCAGGGCATCTGCCGAGCAGGCGGACCGAAGGTCTCGACAAACTCAGCGTAGATGTCGATCAGGTCAGGCGGATAGAAGACCCGGATGGTGCTCACACCCTTCATTTCGAGAGCGAGGATGTGATCCATGTCCGTGGTCAGGACGATGATGCCAGCGACGTCGCAGCCCGCATGGCGGATGGCTCCGACCAGTTCGAGCGTCTCGGCGACCCGCACCAGACCATCGACTAGGACGAGCCTCTCGCCGGGACTAAGAGACTCTGTCAAGTACGCGATCAAAGAGCCACCATCTCCGCCAGCTGGGCGTATCCGTAGCAACCGTTTGCCACAGTCACTCGAGTGGCGCGCATGAACGACGCTAACCATCGCCGCCGCGAGGGGGTCGAAATCGGTCGAGACTGCGGCGATGCAGTCATACGCCAGAGATGGCTGGCATTGCCACAGCGCGGCGCTCATCACCTCCCCGGCCAGACCGACCGTGTAGGTAACTTGCGCCGTCCGATTGCTGTCTCGAATCGCGCGAGCATCGAACCGGAAATGCGACTGACCCGCGACCGTCCTGATCCGGAACATCTCCGTCACCGTCTCGAGAGCACCGAGCTTGAACAGCTCAAGTGCGAGCGACCAGCTCTGCTCTGTCATGAGTGTTCCTCCCTCCGTCTGGTACGTCCTGAGATAGATGCACGCAAAACCACTAAGCCGAAGCCCAGCAATCCATGCCGAGAAATATACCACATCCACAACAATTTTCAATACAAAAAAGACCCAGTTATAAACAGGCCAAATAATGAGATCAGACAAGGGAAATTTATAAAAAGTTACTCTAACACCGCCTTAATTCGACGCACTCCGGAACTAGAACTCTCTTCTTTGGTAATTTTGAAATGGCCGAGAATGCCGGTATGCGTCACATGCGGGCCGCCACAGATTTCTCGAGAGAAGCTATCAACTGAATAGACTTTTACTTTGTCGCCATATTTTGAGTCAAATATTCCCATCGCGCCTGATTTTTTCGCTTCGTTCAAATCCATCTCTTTCATTTCGACCGGCAAATCTTCAGATATTTTTTCATTGACTAAATCTTCGAGTGATTTGATTTGTTCCGGCGTCAGTTTCTGATCATAATTGAAATCCAGGCGAAGACGTTCAGCTGTAATATTAGAGCCGCGCTGATAGATGTCAGGACTGACTAATTGGCGCAACGCCGCGAGTAATAGATGTGTCGCGGTGTGATATTTCGTCGTCATCTCCCCGGATTCAACCAAGCCGCCTTTGAAAAGTCCGGCTGAGGCGGTGCGGGAGAGGTCCTGATGCTTTGACATCAAACTATTAAATTGCTCCACTGTTTCATCGTCAATTTTAATGTCACGAGATTTTGCTTCCTCAATCGAAATTTCAATTGGCAAGCCATAAGATTGATAAAGATTGAAAAGATCTTTCGCGGTGATATTTTTTATTAAAGACAAAACCCTCAAACCGTCTTTGAGTGTTTTTCTGAATTTCACTTCTTCTTTTTCCAGCTCGGCAAGAATCATTTCGCATTTGTCATCCTGAGCGTCAGCGAAGGATCTCTGAGATTCTTCGGCTTGCGCCTCAGAATGACAGCTGAAATAAATTCCATCATAGATTTTGAAAACTTCTTCGGCAATCTTGACCGTAAAGTTATCCTCAATGTCAATTTCCCGAGCTTTAACAATGGCGCGGCGGATTAGCCGGCGGACGACATAGCCAGCGTCCTTGTTCGAAGGTAAAATACCATCATTAATCGCAAAAACTGCCGCCTTGATGTGGTCGGCGATGATTCTTAGATTTTTTTCTTTGTCATCCTGAGCAGAGCGAAGGATCTCCTGAGATTCTTCGGCTTGCGCCTCAGAATGACACATTGTATCCAGCTTTTGGATTATTGACTCAAATAATTCCGTTTCATAAACATTATTCTTGTCTTCGATCACTGCCAGCAGGCGCTCAAAACCCATGCCGGTATCAACTCCTTTGACATCGCTCGGCTCAAATTTGCCGCTTTTCATCACATACTCGTTGAATACGAGATTCCAGACTTCGATGCCATCAATGTAAAACTCAACTGTCGGCCCACCCGGAGAATTTTCCGTCCCTAGCGACCAGAAATTGTCTAGAAAACCTTGTGGTTCGACTTTGCCTAGCCCATCGATGCTTTTGAGAATTTCCAATGATTCTGTATCCTCCGCCACGCCTTTTTCGCCCCGAAAATATGTGGCATGGATGCGGTCTTTGTCGAATTGCAATGTCTCAGTCAGAAATTCCCAGGCCCAGGCAATCGCCTCTTTTTTGAAGTACGGTGATTTATCACCGTCATCCCGGACTTGTTCCGGGATCTTGTCGCGCAAGATTCCCGTTTTCACGGGAATGACAGAACCACTTCTGTAGCCAAACGAAAAATTGCCCATCATTTCAAAGAGCGTCAGATGGGTGTTGTCACCGACTTCATCGATGTCGCCGGTCCGGACACATTTTTGAATGGTCGAAATTCTGGCCGACGGTGCAGCCTCCGGTTCACTATAATAACGTTTGAACTGTTGCATCCCAGCCGTGTTGAAAAGGACGCTCGGATCGGTCTCATCCGGCACCAAAGAAGCAGAAGGAAGCACCTTGTGCCCCTTCTTTTCGAAAAACTCTAGAAATTTTTGGCGCAATTCGCTTGATGTCATGATTCTAGATGTGGAAAATATTTTGGAATAGTTGGACCCAGAAGTATCCTCGAACCTCAGCCTGCTTGTCTTGCAGATTAACTTCTTGCAACTGGATTTGACTCGAATTATATCCAAGTTCACTTGCATAATTAGTCTGATAGACAGTAATGGCATGATCAACTTTTTTTACATAACCAAAATTACTTGCTCCATCTGTTCCCTTGAAAGGTGCCGCTCCTCCCGTGCCAAGGTTATACGCGGCCGTAGCCAATTGTCTGTTGCCCTTGGACCAGACCATGAGATCTCGCAGGTGAGCGGTCGTGGTGTCTATCGCCACTTCAGGATCATAAATATTGGAATTGGCCGGTCGACCCACTACGTCCAACATCGTTTTAAAAGTGCTTCGAGCCATTTGTCCTAAACCTCTTGGTCCTGTCCCGGATTCTGCGTTAGGATCAAAACGACTCTCGACGAAGATCTCTGCCGCGACCCAGGCCGGGTCGACTCCATATTTGGTCGCATATTTTTTAATTAAATCTTCGTACTTCAGCGGGTAAACTTGATCAGCCAGCATTTTCGGCAAATAGAAATATACTGAGACGACCAAAATCATCAGGAGGGCGATTATGCTAATGGTAATTTTTTTCTTCTTGTTAGCCATCATTCAGAATTAAGTGGGTAAGTTGGTAAGCTAGTAAGCATTAAATCTTCTTTCCACTTACGTACTTACATTCTTACACACTTACTAACTAATTTAAACTTGTGCAAACAGCACGACATAATTTTTTCCGTAAGCTTTGGCACATTTCGGACAAGTCGTGTAGTAGAAATAGAATTTCTTGACCTCTTTACCCTTCGATTTAACATAGATCTGCATCTCCCGGTACCAATTTTTCGCTTCTTTGTAATTGCCCTCAAAAACTTTGGTCAGATAATCGCCGGAGAGCTTGACATTTTTCATCCCACTGACTTCACCCGTGACGGGAATATACTGCTCGCTTTTCCATGGGCTTTCCTCAGACGAGAGAATTAAAAAATCTGCATCTGCGACTGCCGCTCCAGCTACTTCGATCTGTTTTGACATCTTGGCTATGACAGAACCCATATTGATCGGTATATGCATCAATGCCTTGACATCATCTTCAACAAAAAGCTTTCCCTTCCAGGAAATTTCCTTGCTTTCATATGTTTTTGGTTCAAACTTGGGGCAACACAGCTCAACTTTTTTCATTCCTTTGGCCATTCTGACCTCCCGCAATTACTTTCAGTCCAGTTTCAATATATCAAAAAACGTGGAAATGATAAAATATCACATTATATTGATTGGCTTGCCGTCCGTAGCCCCATTGGGACGAAGGATGGTAGGCGGGGCGGGACTCGGACCCGCATCCCTGTAGGGGACAGCATTTTAAGTGCTGCG
>JAUSKR010000037.1 GCA_030649445.1 bacterium | reverse complement strand
ACTTTAGTATTCATAATCACTCCTAGGCTATCGTTATCCTACCATGATCGGGGACCCAGAAATAAGAATAACAAAAAGAGACAAAAAAATCCGAAACAGAACCAAGCGATCTTCAAATAGCCTTTGTTTTTTCTTTTCCTTCCAACAATAGCGAACCAAACCGCCATTAGAGGCAACAGAAGAGGCAACAGAAATAGCATTTTCCTCCATTTATTAAAATATTTTTACTTATCAAATGTCTACCGCTCTAGCGCTCTAATCCCAGGCAACTTCTCTCCCGCCAAAAATTCCAATGCAGCACCGCCTCCGGTCGAGATGAAGGAAATATTTTTGTCCAATCCTGCTTTTTTGACGAATCCAACAGTGTCGCCGCCGGCAATAACCGTCAAACCGTCAACTTCGTTCATCGCTTTGGCGATAGAGGTCATACCACCACGATAGCGGGAATCTTCTGAGTCGCCAAGTGATCCGTTCCAAAAAACTGTTTTAGCCGCTTTGATCGCGTTGGCAAAATCTGTCCGGGCCTGACCGCCAATGTCGAGAATTTTGAAAGTACCATTTTCGTCCGGCTCTTTGACAAAGTCACCTGGAAGCATAATCTTCTCTTTGTATTTATCAAGCATTGCTTTGCAAGCATCGAGCATGTCCTCATCATAGACAGAATTACTAATATTTTGACCATTGGCTTTAATGAATGTATTGGCAACGCCACCACCGAGCAGAATTTTGTCGGCTTGTTCGGCTAATTTAGCGATGACACCGGCCTTGTCCTTGACCTTGACACCGCCGATGATGACAACAAAAGGATGCTCGGGATTTTCAATAATTTTAGTCAGATTTTCAACTTCTTTTTGCAATAACAATCCGGCATAGCTCGGCAGAAATTTTGTAATTGCCTCGACCGAGGCGTTGGCGCGGTGAGAAACGGCAAAAGCGTCGTTGACGTAAAGACCAAGCTCATCATCAGTTATGGTTTTGTTGGCCAATTCTTTGGCGAATTCGGCATCGTTTGCTTCCTCCCATGGATCAAAGCGTAAATTTTCCAACATCGTCAAATTATCACTCAGATCATATTCGGCAATCGGAGCGCTGAAACTGGTCTTTAAGTCCATTAATTCCGACAAGCGATTGGCAATCGGCCAGAGACTCAATTCCGGATTTTTCTGACCTTTAGGTCGACCCAAATGCGCGCCAAGAATAATCTTGCCGCCATGATCAATAATAGATTTAATAGTCGGCAAGACGGCAACAATCCTGTTGTCGTCCTTGATCACCCCGTCTTTCATCGGTACATTAAAATCAACCCGAAGAAATACCCTCTTGCCTTTTAGGTTCGCTTCTTGCAATAGTTTCATACTTTTAATTCTCTACTATTGTGTCATCCTGAGCGTCAGCGAAGGATCTCAGAGATTCTTCATTTCATTCAGAATGACATATTAAACCAATTTTAACACAAAGTAGAAAAACAAAAAATCAGCTGGAAGCTGATGATTATTTGTCCAGTAAATTCGATTCCCCTGCCCCTAACTTGCACTCCTTTGCAGATTAGGTTGGGCAGGGGTCGGTGAAACGGTCGGATCGATCTAGCCGTCGCGTCACGAAGCCGCGCCGGCGACGCTGCCATCGATCATCCGCGTCGCCCCGTGCTTGATGTCGATGACCACGCCCCCGGTGTTGTTCGCCCTGAACCGAGTGTTCTCGGGCCAGGGAAGCCGCACCTTGAAGCCCGGGGCGACTTGCTCGCAGACGGCTCGGATGACGGGCTCGACGTTGTAGACGTGGACGACGAAGAGTAAGGCACGAACCTTCGGGTCGAGCTGGGAAACGAGGCACATGGTGTCATCGAACGGCGCGCGCGCACCGGTAAGGCCGGGCGAGGTCTGCGGGGCTCCCCACGTCAGTAGCCCGCGGGAGACTTCCATAACCGTCTCGACGGCCCGTGGCGTCGTCGAGCTGAAGATGGTCCAGCTGTAAGCACGACTGTCGTCGTCGCGAATCTCGTTCATCAGCCGAACGAGTCGCTGACACTGATTCCTTCCCTCCGGAGCCAGGTAGCCCCCCTCAGCATCCAGAGCATGTCTGACAACGACGACCTTCTCGATCGTTGGTCGTTCGCCTAGCATCGGAATCCTCCTTGGCAGTATTACTCCGATCCCGTCAGTATTTGAAAGATAGCTCTATCAAGAGGATTTGTCAATAAAAAAAACAAAAAAATCAGCAGAAAGCTGAATGATTATAATTAAAACCGTGCCACGGGGTTGCACTCGGGCAACCCCGTGGCTGAGCGGATGGGAGTCCCGATCTCCCCGGCTACGGATCTGGCGGCAGAGGCGGCGCTCCCTTCTTCACCTCGATGAGGGCGAAAATTCCCACCGTGAATCCGGTGACTCCGTTCGTGCCGTACTGGACATGGCAGACGCCATCGGGCGCGTTTGCCTTGACGGACATCTCCGCCGTGATTGAGACGCTTTGCCCGGGTGACACCTCCTTGATCCAGATTGCCTCCGGCACGACAATCGGACCGAACGAGGTCTCCTTCGACAGCCGCACGGCGTGCGCCGGAACAGTCACGGGGTTCTGGTTCTCGAGAATCCAGCGCTTGGTAAATCGCTGGCCCGGAGGAAGTTGGACCCCATCTTGAACGGGGCCATCGTCCCGGACGAACCTCAGGCCGACATCCGTCGCCGGCGCCAACCTTTTCTTGGACAGGTCGACCGGCGTTGTCGTCACCTCGATGGTGTTAAGGTCGGGTGCCCTGGACACCGGCAGTTTCTTCGACTGCTTAGCACAGCCGGCAACCGCCGCCAAGATCGCAAGAACGACCAGCATACGAACCAACACGCGAGCCGACATGGGTTTCTCCTCGGGCACGATGCTGATGCTAACATAACACAAAAGTGATGATTTGTACAGATAAATCTGCATCCTTCTCATCGGCATAATAAAAAGGTAGAATAAAATTAAGTTGAACGCCCTCCTTCGCTCGAAATATTGTAAAGCTACGGAGGGCAAAACCGCTAAAAGCCCACCTTCGCATAAAGCTACGGTGGACAAAAAATCTACGATTTTTTGGAGGGGAAACTGAACGCAACGATCAATGAACATCAGCTCGACCAAATCATTACTTATATTATGCGGGAATATGACGCTTTTGGCGTTCAGAAGAAAAATAATAAGACAGTATTTGACAAATTAGAAAAGGCCGGTGATTTACTGACATGGGCGGAAAAGCCCATTATTCCGTTTAAGAAAATATTGTGGCCCAATAGTTCTTGTCATTCTGAACGGAGTGAAGAATCCCAGAGATCCTTCCCCCTCGGCTCCGCTCGGGGTCAGGATGACAACAAAGGGACAAAACGCAAAGTCGCTTTCCTCGGTCTAACAAACTGCGATGCGGAGGCGCTCGATATTTTTCTGAAAGAATTTAGCCATACCGACTTATTACCAAAACAATCTGACATTTTAGTTGTGACTTCTGAATGCAAACCAAATGAAAATTGTTTCTGTACCGCCTTTGGGAAGCCGGAATTTAAATTCTCCGATTTGCACATTCAGGAAGAGGGCAAAAATTTTGAACTCTTCACCTTTTCCAAAACCGCCCAAAAAATCCTTGATGAAAACGGTGTCGAAAAATTAGACAAGAAAATCAAAATCAGAGAGATCGAAAATCAAAAAGCCGAATTGTTGGATCTGAAAAAAATTTCCAGCGCAGTCGATGACAAAGCCGACCATCAGGAGTATTGGCAAAAAATTGCCGATAATTGTTTTGGTTGCGGCGCCTGCACCGCCGTTTGTCCCCTCTGTTTTTGCTTCCGGTGCTCCTCCCCTTTTCAAGGGGATACTGGGAGGGGTTTATCTAATATTTCAACCTCACCTGACCTCTCCTTGCAAAGGAGAGGAACCGCCTGGGATTCCTGTTACTCCAAAAGTTTTTCAAAAATTTCAAACCGCAATTTCCGCCCGGAAAATGCCGATCGACTCTACAATTGGTATCATCATAAATTTTGCCGCTCGATGAGCAAAAATGGTTATCCGCTCTGCACCGGTTGTGGCCGCTGTATCGACGCTTGTCCGGCACATTTGAACCAACATCATATTGTTAATGGAATTGAAAACAACACCAACTTGTCATCTCGAGCGAAGTGAAACGGAGTCGAGAGATCTTTCAGAGACATTTTTGAAAAAGATTTCTCCAACCTCGATGCACCGAGGGGTCGAAATGACAATAAAAAACCATGAATTATGCAACAGGAATTCACCACAACTGAATACGAGATTATCGACAAAGAAATGCTGACAGATGATGTCGCATTATTTCAGATAAAAGGCCGGCTTGATTTCAAGCCCGGCCAGTTCGTCGAAGTGACGATGCCCCACTTTGGCAATATCACTCTTGCTCCATGTTCAAATCCGGCAGATAAAAAAGAATTCGAGCTTTGTGTCCGCGCCGTTGGCAACACTTCTGACGCATTTCTCAAGCTTCTGCCCGGCGACAAAATCAACCTCCGCGGACCATATGGCAACGGCTGGCCAACCAATAAATTGTTCCGCCACGACTTAATTATTATCGCTGGCGGCATCGGCTTTGCGTCGCTCCGGTCGGTTGTGTTCGACCTAGAAGATAAAATCTATTTTAGCAAAGTCAGAATATTTTCCGGCTTTAAAAAACCTGAGGACGTTTTGTTTAAAGCAGATTTACAGCGTTGGCAGAAGAAATTTAAGGTCAGCGTCGCTGTTGAACATATTGACAGTAATTCTAGGGCTGAACGAGGCATGATTACGGATCTAATAGAAAAAACTAGACTCAATCATCAGAAATCCCTCGTTTTGATGTGTGGACCAGAATTAATGTATCCGCATTGCGTTGAAGCTTTAAATAGAAAGGGGATTCTCAGTAAGCAAATTTATGTTTCACTCGAGCGTCGGATGGAGTGTGGCATTGGCCTGTGCCAGCATTGTAGTTGCGGCAAATATTTAGTCTGCCACGACGGTCCGGTCTTTCGATACGATCAAATTAAAGATGAATTAAATAAATAAAATTATGCCAATCAATCCCAAAAAATCCCTAGCGACTTTTAGTCTCACGTCTTGCGGCGGATGTTTGGAAGTGCTGAATGAAAATACAAACCGATATTCAGGGTTGCAAAACTTTTATGAGATCGAGCGTTTCTTGCCGAACAAAATTGAGAAAAAGTATGACATCGTAATCATCGAGGGTCATCCCCTGACCGAAAAACAAATCGGATCAGCCAAATTGATCCGGCGCCAGGCTAAAATTGTCGTCGCTCTCGGTTCTTGCGCCCACATTGGTGGCGTTTATGACGAAATGGTGACGCTTCTCCCCAAAGAGAAGCGCGCCCGAAAATTATTGTCGGAAATTGTCCGTGTCGATTACATCGTCCCCGGCTGTCCACCCGATCAAGCCGAATTGACACGCTGCCTGATGGATTTATATTGGGGTAAGATTTTCTGTTTGCCCGATCTGGCGGTTTGTTTTGAATGCCGCCAAAACGAAAATGTCTGTTTAATAAAGAAAAATAAACTCTGTCTCGGTCCGATCACCCGGATGGGGTGCAATTCAATTTGCGTCAATAATGGCGAAGCCTGCCTCGGTTGCCGCGGACTGAAACCGGACGCCAACATTAGAAAAATGACCGAGATTTTAAAACCAATTATTCCGGAGTTTGAAGCAAAAAAAATAATGTCTATATTCGGAAATCTCGATGCAAAACAATAAATTAATCGCAACAAATTTAATTGGCCGACCGTATTGGCAAGCACCGATTATGGCGGCCAGAATTGATTGTGACAACAGCGTCGCTCATAATATCGCTGCCGCCAAAGCGATTGAGTCGGCCTGTAGAATTGAAGTTTCAAGCCAGACAAAGAAATTGCGTGAACTAATATTGGCGGCAGAAATCATAAAAAATCATACTTTTGATTTATACTTTGATGTTTTACCCGATTTTCTCGGACTCGATTCTGCTAGCGAATTATCAAAAAATCATCCCGATTTATATAAGAATGCAACCAAGCTTCAAAAATTTACTGACCAAATCTTAATTTCAGTTGGTGGACGCGCTATTCATCCGATCACCTCTGTGGTTGGAGGATTTAAATCATATCCAACACATCTAGACGGGGACGTTTCTCTCCAAAGAGAAGCGTCCCCAGATATGCTCGCCGCTGAAACCCTTCGCTTGTTTTCAAGTTTTGATCTGCCTGTCTCGAAATTACAACCAGATTTTGCCGCGCTTCACATGGACAAAGAATATGCTTGTTATGACGGCGAGATCTGGACCAGCAAAGGCGAACTCTACACGGAAGATAAATTTCTTGAATTTGCTCATGAGCAGTCATTCCCGCCCTGTATCAGGGTACGGGATAAACTCCGGAGGGAATCCATGAAACGTCGTATGGATCCCCGGGCTTCACTCTCAAGCCACACCGCCGAACCCGAGGATGACAAAGCGATTGTCGTTGGAGCGCTCGCCCGCTATAATCTCAACCAATCGCATTTTGACGAAAAAACCAAAAAAATATTGAGTGAATTGAAAATAGAGAAAAAAATAGAAAATCCGACCGCACTAATTTTAGCCAAGGCAATTGAAATTTATTACTTTGTCATACTTTCAATTGAAATCCTGAGCCATTCCGCTAAAGCAGGTATCAAAGATGAACATGTCATCCCACCCCGGAAATTTTCATCTGGTTCGTCGGCAGTCGAATCAGCGTCAGGGATCGTCGTCCACTCTTGCGAATTAGACAAAGATGGGATTATACTAAAGTATGAAATCGACGCATTAAATAACCCTTGATGAATATCATCGAAACTAAAAAACTGACTAAATACTATCTCCGCGGCAAGGTTTTGGGCGTCAAGGATTTGAATTTGGAGATAAAAGAGGGCGAGATTTTTGGTTTTATCGGCCCGAACGGCGCTGGCAAATCGACAACAATCCGGCTCTTACTTGATTTTATCCGTCCAACTTCAGGCTCTGCGGCAGTTTTTGGATTAGACGCTCATATAGATACAGTCCAAATCAAAAAAAATATTGGTTATTTGCCCGGCGAGATATTTTTGAACGAGACAATGACCGGTAAAGATACGCTGGCGTATTATCAGGGTTTCAAAAAAGAAATCGACAAAAAATACGTCGGACATTTAGTCGATAAGCTTGGACTCGACTTGAACAAGAAAGTCAGCGAATATTCCAAAGGCAATAAACAAAAATTGGGCATTGTCCTGGCTGTAATGCACAAACCGAAGCTTTTGATTCTCGACGAACCGACCAGCGGTCTTGACCCTCTCAACCAGCAACAGTTCTACAATATTATCGCAGAAACAAAAAAGTGGGGGACGACGACCTTTCTCTCGACCCATATTCTCGAAGAAGCTCAGAAAATTTGCGACCGCGTCGGCATCATAAAAAACGGTAAATTAATTAAAATCGAAGACATCGACGACTTCAAGCAAAAAAACATCCGTGATGTTGTTCTTGAAACAGCTGAGTCTATCCCCCTTTCTGATCTGAAAATTCCCGGCGTGACGAAGATCGAGAGGACAACCTCCGGCTATCATCTGACTACCGCCGGCAAAAACGGCCCGATATTTAAGGCATTGGCGAAATATAAAATTGATGACATCCAGATTTCAGAGCCATCACTTGAGGAAATATTTATGAGGTTCTATAAAAATGATTAATATTATTTACCAACGATTACGGGAACAATTTAGAAGCGTTATGATCTATGCTGGCGCTCTTATCGCCTATGCCCTGCTGATGATCAGTATCTTTCCGACGATTCAGAAGATGGATCTGCAGGCCTTGATGGCGTCATATCCCAAAGAACTGGCCAAATTTTTTAGCTCCTCCGGCATCGAAACATATAGCACCATCGAGGGTTATATGGCGATGGAGTATCTCAGTATGTTCTTTGTAATTATAATAATTTTCTATATTGGCTCAGCTGCCGGCTCGGCAATTGCCGGGACTATTGAAAAGCGGACCGCTGATTTCAATCTATCACAACCGGTTTCTCGGTTAAAGTTGGTTTTAGCTGAGGCAATCGTGGCGGCAAAATATTCAGCTCTGATTGTCTTCCTTGTCTCGCTGTCGATGTTCATCTTCGGCAAAATTTTTAACGCGCCTTTTCACATCAGGGGATTAGCCGCTTTCACTCTTGTCGCCGTTCTCTTTCTCTGGGCACTCTATGGCATTGCCATTTTTCTTTCGTCGATGTTGCGGACAAAGTTGAGCGTCGTCCTGCTGACCTTCGGCTTTGTCTTGGGCTCCTACGTTTTTTCTTCACTAACAAGGATCGTTGAAAAAATCCAGCACCTCGACAAAATTTCAATTTTTTATCTCTACAATCCCGAACAACTCCTCAAAACAGGTAATATCAACTGGACACACGCCGGAGCTCTCTTCCTAATCTTCGCCCTCGGGTTGACCAGTGCTATAGTGATTTTTAATAAAAAAGATATCTGACAACATTTGATTGTTGTCATCCCGCACTTGATACGGGATCTTAAACATAAAAACACTCTGCAATTCTGCGAAGTGTTTTTTTGTTTTTCGACAAATTGGGGACGCTTCTCTCCTAGGAGAAACGTCCCCAATTTTCCTCTTATTCGAGTGGTTTTTTCAGCACGCCTTTGGCTTCTTCGATACCTTTTTTGGCCGCTGATCCGATAGTTTCCATCGAATCCTCAGAAATCTGGGAGATGGCGCCAGCCGCCTTTGTCGAGACTTCTTCGATTGCTTCCTCCGTTGTCTTGCCAGACTCGGTCAAGGCTTTGACTGCACCAACATAAACATCTTTGACACCTTCTGTCACATCGATGACACCATCTTTACCGAGATCGATGACCGCGCCAAAAACATCGGAAACATCCTCCGTGCCCTCTTTGACTATTCCTTTTACCGCACCGATTACAGCTTCTGTCACCTCACCAGTCCCTTCGATCGCACCTTTAAGAACTTCCTTAATTCCCATTTTTCTCCTCTCGCTATGTCTTACTTACTAATAAATTCTGCTAAATCAACTAATCTTTCCGAATAGCCCCATTCATTATCATACCAAGCGATGATTTTTACAAGATCACCATCAATTAATTGGGTTAATGACAAATCAACAATTGCTGAATTTTTATTACCAATTAGGTCACTTGAGACGACTGGCTCGTCAGTTGTTGCTAAAATTCCAGCATAATCACCCTCTTCGGCTTCTCTAAAAACTATTTCAACCTCTTTTAGATTAGTCTCTTTTTT
>JAUSKR010000062.1 GCA_030649445.1 bacterium | reverse complement strand
GACAATTTCAGGAGGAATTGTATCAGTTTCGGAGTATGGATTCTCGATATACAAGTTACCACCACTAGGGATAACAACAGATCCATCATCGGAGACAGAAAAACCCAAAATTGTTTGAATACGACCTCGAAAACGATTATTTTCAAGAAAACCTCGAATCTTGGCCCGAATCGCCTCTCTCTCCGTTTCAGAGATGATATTTTGTTCGCCCAATTGTCCTTCTTCTGGATTGAATCGTGGTGCTTCCGACATACTACCTCAATAACTTATTTTGCTTAAAAACCGGATTCTTGATCTTCTTTATTTTACCAATATCATCGGTGACAAGCCATGCTGACATCGTGCCGAAGCCCTTTTTATCGATGTCAAAGGGTTTAACTTTTTTAATATTCTGTAAAAATATTAGAATACAAAATCTTTTATTCTTTATCTGAGTGAAATAGTTATTAAGTTCAGACCCGGAATAGCCCAGGCGCTCGCCAAATTTACTGAGTATCTGGCGGATTTTGAGCGGATTTAATCTGTCAAATTGACGAACCTCGCCAACATCGGCTTTAATCGTTACTGGCTCGCCGGCATTTTTGAAAAAGATCGTGTCTCCGGCGGAAATTTCGTCCCACGGCGCCGAGCGCTGAAGATACCAGCGCGATTCGATTGATTTTTCGCCGGAAATGATCTTCTCAAGCAAGCCGAAAGACTTACGCATAATAGCGATGTGATCCCTCCGGCGAGTGATAAGAGCGAGTTGTTCCATAATTTTAATTTAGTCCAATAGCGGAAAAAGTCAACTAAAGTTCATTGTTATTCTAGATCGCATACTCCCTCACTACATCACACCGGTGTGCTGTAGTGAGGGAGTTAATCGAAAAAAGATGGAGAGATGGACCATGAAAATTATCCACAATTGACAGAAAATGTCTGCCTGATAGACTTATTTACAGTACCCTGAGTCTCCACGAGACGCACGGCGTTTTGTGGGAGCAAGGGATCAGAACCTGCCAACATGGGAGACGCTAGGATGCCGGTCATCGTCGAATCTAACTCAGTAGCCATCCCGCCGCAGTTCGACCTCGTCGACTATGCCGCCATGACCGTCGATTTTGGTACGAGACTCGACGGAGTCTTCGCTCGATGCGCCCTTCACAACCCGCCCTCGCAACTGACCGATTGCATCCGTGAGAGGAAGTGGATGCCTCGCCACCACGGCCTCGTCACCATCATCCCCAGCATCGCGATCCCGAAAGATCCGATCAGAACTGAGGATGCCGTCCGCATTCTGAAGCGGTTCAAGATGCGACGTGCAGAACCGTATGTGACCCTCAACTTCGTAGACACCAACAAGAGCACGCCCGACCACTTCGTCGCCCTCGACGCAACGACCAAGTGGAACAACATCTGCTGGGCGCTCAACTTCACTGGATTCACCGCTGAAGGTAAGCGCAGGGTGATCTTCACCAGGAAGGACGGCACTCGCTGGGGAAAACAAGAGGCGCTCCTGGTCTATCGGATCGCCAGCTAAGTGACGGTCGACCCCCTCTCCTACTGTTGCGCCCAAACGCAACATTCCAACGGAGACGCAACCCTGGACCTCCAGGTATCCCGCGTCTCCTTGTCCGTTTCTAGAGCTATTTCAAACTAACGAACCCCAACTTCCTCAACATATTTTTCCATGATTTTTTTCGCTTCTTTGAGCTCTTTGTCGGAAAACGGTTGATAATTTTCTGTCTCGTCGACTTGTTTTGATTTTTTGTAATTTTGAATAAAATATCGCTTGGCGCCCTTGATCATCTTGCCAATTTCTTCGAAATCAGTGACTTGATGAAGTGGATGGCAGACGGTGGTGCGGAATTCGTAGTCGATGCCAGAGGACATAATCAATCGAATACTTTTCAAGATATTCGATTGCAAGTTTCCAGTTTCCAGTTTCCAGTTTCCAGTTAATTGATCAGTTTTCAATTTTTTGTTTGAAAATTTATTGGAAATTGATAATTGATAATTGGAAATTGTCATCGCATACTTTTGTAGCGATGACTTGATGTCCATGGCGATGTAATCGACGTCGCCGTCTTTAATAATTTTCGCCAATCGCTCGGGAAAAGAGCCGTTGGTATCAAGCTTGACATCGAAACCGAGAGCTTTTAGATGAGAAATAAATTTATCACAATCCACATTTAAGAGCGGCTCACCGCCGGTGATACAAATGCCGGTCAATTTGCCATAGCGGGATTCAAGAAATTCAAAGATCTGCGCCTCGGATAAAAGCGGGTTGAACTTTTCAGGGAGAACCAACTCGGGATTGTGGCAAAAGCCGCACCGAAACGAGCAGCCACGAGTGAAAATCGTGGCTGCGACGTGACCGGGAAAATCGACTAAAGTTAATTTTTGAATGCCAGCGATTTGCATCAGTTCATAAAGTTAGAAAGTTAGAAAGTTTATAAAGTATACCACTGTTGCACAATTCGGATCGAAGTGTCATTCTGAGGTAACGAAGAATCTCTGAGATCCTTCGCCTCCAAGTTACATCGGCTCAGGATGACAATTACGCAACACTGGTAAAGTATTTTCTTTAT
>JAUSKR010000039.1 GCA_030649445.1 bacterium | reverse complement strand
CAATTTTCAACAATCAACGATGTTTTTATTCTCAATGAGTATTGAAGGTTGGTTGTTGAATGGATATTGTATATTGAACATTGAATATTCCAGAAAGCCAAATGGAAAAATATCTTTTAGCTCTGAAACATGTCGCAAATTACATTCTGGCCAATAGCCACCTTGATTTTCATTCAGACTTATTCAAGCTGTTTATTTTTTTCGTTGTGACAGTAATATTATCCTTTTTGGTCAATTTTTTTCTGGTCAATTCAATTCTCGGGCCGAGTTACCGCGTTTTTGTCGCTCCCGGCATCGTTGTTCACGAGTTTTCCCACGTTCTGATATGTTTTCTGACCGGGGCTAAAGTGACCAAGATATCTCTTTTTGACAAGGAGGGCGGCAGCGTGCGTCACCAGCCGTCGCGTCTGCCGGTCATCGGGCCGCTGCTAATCTCTTTTGCCCCGTTTATTTTTGGCACGGCTCTAATCATTCTCTTTGCCCATTGGCTTGGGCTCAAAAGTGCCGACTTATCAGCACTTCAACCCAACACCGGAAGTGTCTTAACATTTCTGAAATCAGTCGCGCACCAGATCGATTTTCATGATCCGCGCAACTGGCTGTTCCTTTATCTGGCGCTCTCAGTCGCTGTGACGATGACGCCGAGCCGGCAGGACATCCTCAACATCGCCTTTTTGCTTGTCGCCATCTTCGCGCTGGCTTTTTATCTTTTCCAGTTCACGAAATTTCGTCTCAACTTGTCATTCCTGCCGACTGACCAAATCATCGCGCTTTTGACCACCGTCATAATTTTGTTGATTTTCTCACTTGTTTTGAGTATTGTTATCTTTGCGGCCAGTAAAATCATTAAGAAATAAGTCCTATATGTCTCATAAGACTTATAGGTCCTATATGTTAAAGGAAGGAACTATGACATGGTAGATTTTGGCAAGATGAAAGATCTTTATGAATTGCAAAAAAAGGCCAGAGCCGTACAGAAGGAACTGAAGGATGTCGAAGTTGAGGCCTCAAGTAATGATGGCTGGGTCACTGTTGTTTTCAATGGTGAACAGCATCTGACAGAAGTTACATTGCTCGAAGAAGCGCTTCAGCCGGAGAACAAACGGGAACTGGAAAAAGATTTGAAGAACACCATCTCACAGGCAATCTCCCGTGCCCAAGCTGTGGCGGCGGAGAAGATGAAAGACATCGCGGGGGGACTTGGAATACCGGGACTTTAGTAGCCTCTCAGCTTTTCAGCCAATCAGCTAGTAAGTTCGAAGCTGATAAGCTGATAAACTGATAAACTTATTGGCTGAATTATGAAGCTTATTATCGGTCTTGGCAATCCGGGTAAAAAATACGAAGGCACTCGCCACAATGCCGGTTTTATGTTTCTCGACAAACTGATCTGTAATAAAGATCTGGCCCCGGCCGGAGAATGCTCTACTTTTTTGTCAAATAAAAAGTTTGAAGCGGAAATGGTGGAGGTGACCAGAAAGGGCGAAAAAATTATTCTGGTCAAACCGCAGACGTACATGAATTTATCCGGCAATACCGTAAGTATGATGATGTCATACTATAAAATCTCGGTTGATGATTTGATCGTCGTTTCGGATGATGTCGATTTGCCCGTCGGTCAAGCCAGAATCCGTCACGACGGCTCTAGCGGCGGCCAGAAGGGCTTGCAAAATATTATCGATACTCTTGGAAGCGATGATTTCACCCGCGTTAGAATCGGAATTGGAGCATCGGGGACGCTTCTCTCTGGGGAGAAACGTCCCCATGCGACGGGTCAACTTGATACGGCAGACTTTGTCTTATCGAAATTTTCGAAAAAAGAATTGGGTGTAATAGATGAAATAATCGAACTGACAGTTGGCCACGTCCTGCCGTTTATTGAAAAAAATCAGAAAATACCCGCCCACTCTCTAAGTGTTCTGACTGGCGCGATTGAAGAATAGGGCCGGTTGTGCTATAAGTAATCATTAACTATTTTAACTTGCGGGAGCTTCGTCCAGCTGAGTGTTGAGACGAGCGTTTGACCGCAGAAAGGTGTCTAATGGCAAAAAAAACCGTCAAGAAAGACGAGAAAAAGAAAGTAGCTCCGACGATCTCGCCAAAGGTGGATGTCGGAGTCCCCGCCGTACGCGTCGGGGAGGAAATTTCCGAAGCGGAGCTTGTCAAGCAAGCTGAGGAGCGGGAAAAGGAACGCAAAGCTACTGAGGATATAGAACACGAAGAGGCAAAGAAAGCCGAAAAGGAAGCTAAGAAAGCCGAAAAAGCCGCTCACAAGGCCGAGCGGTCAACTCATCGCGTCCAGCCGCTTCATGGTAAAAAATACCGCAAATTAGCGGAAAAAATTGAAAAAGACAAAGAATATCCGATCGCTGAGGCGATCGCGCTGGCGATTGAGACTAATCCAGCCAAATTTGACGCTACCGTTGAGTTGCATATTAAAGTTAATATTAAAGAAAAAAATATCCGCGGTATGGTCGTCCTGCCCGGTGGCGTGACCAAGGAAAAGAAGGTTCTAGAAGTGACTGAGTCCAATGTCGATGAAGTCATTGCCAAAGTCAAAGCCAATAAGATTGAATTCGATATTATGCTGGCTGATATGAAAGTCATGCCGAAGCTGGCGGTTTTAGCCAAGGTTCTCGGCCCGAAAGGCCTGATGCCATCACCAAAGGCCGGCACCGTCGTTCCAGATGTCAAGAAAGCGGCCGATGAATTGCATGGCGGCAAAGTTGAATATCGTGCCGACAAATCAAACATCATCAATATGGCGATCGGCCGGATCTCATTCGGACCGGAAAAAATCCACCAGAATTTTTCTGCAATTATGGATAGATTACCAAAAAGAATTGACTCAATTCATCTCTCAACTTCTATGGGACCGAGTGTGAAGGTGGCTCGGAAGTAAGCTCACGTTTAACGGTAACGAAGCCCGTATCGTCAAAGGTCGGACGTCCGACGTGACCGAACAACGAACCGGGTGTCGTTACCGACAGACGCTTGACGAGCCCGTTGAAATCTGTTAGATTAAAAATGTTCCAAAGACCACACGCATTGCCGAAAGGCAAGTAAGACCTGTGTAGGAAAAAGTTCATAAAGTGACAAGCTTGCTTGTCATCCTGAGCGATTCGCTGAAAGCGAAGAGTCGAAGGATCTTTGTGAAGTAATGTTTTCCTGCGCTTGTCGCAGGATTTTTATTAATGTTTCGGATTTCGGATTTCGATATTCGAATTTCCTCCGAAGGAGGCCTTGTGCCAAAGACAAAAGTCAAAAAAGAAGAAATCATTGCCAAGCTTGAGACGCAATTAGCCAGTGCCAAAGCGGCCGTCCTTGTCAATTACAAGGGTATGAAAGTATCTGAGACAGAGGAACTGCGCAAAATTTTACGGGAAAAGGGCGTCAGTTTCAACGTGACCAAAAACACCTTAGTTAAGATCGTCCTAACTAAGCACGGTATCAAATTTGATGCAAGTTTATTTGAGAAACCTATTGCCATTGCCTTTGCCAACACTGACGAAGTTGTTGCCGCCAAAGAGATTGAGCTTTTTGCCAAAAAGAACGAGGCGATCGAAATTCTCGGCGGAATCCTAGAAAACAAGATGATCGATACTGCTATGGTCAAACGTTTGGCTGCCCTGCCATCACGCGAGGAATTACTTGGCAGAATAGTTGGCTCGATCGCCTCACCACTATCCGGTATGGTCAATGTTTTGAGCGGCAACCTGCGCGGCTTGGTGAATGTTCTTAAAGCCGCAAGCGAGAAACAGGCAAGCCAGTAAGTACATGTCTGTCATCCTGAACGATGTGGCACGGAGTGAAGGATCTCAGAGATTCTTCGTTTCACTCAGAATGACACACAATATCATTATTCAAATTAATTTATAATTTAGGAGAAAAAATGGCAGACGAAGAAAAGAAAGACGAAACTGTAACTGAAGAAGCTATAGAGGAAACAAAAGAGGAAACCA
>JAUSKR010000031.1 GCA_030649445.1 bacterium | reverse complement strand
TTGCCGAGAAAGTTTTAGAAAATTTAACTGCCTTAAGTTACCAATATCTGGTTCATGACAATTATTTTCCTCAGCCGCCAAGGTACGCTCCAGACGATTATCTGTTGCCGCCGACCAAACTTGTCACCTTTGACAGAGAGTGGCAACGCTATATGATCACACCTGAGTCTGAGGCAAAGAAAAAAGAGGCGAGCGAACTATACAAATCTCAAATGAAAAATCCGCTGATTAGAGAATTATTTTATTCGATGATCCGGAAGAACGAACTTTTCGTAGTCAATGGCTTGGGTTTGGGGGCAAATGATTGACCATTTCGTTTCTGGTATATTTCATTTTCTCAAATCACTTTCAATCTACGGAGCTTTTCTATCGATGTTTGTAGAAAATGTCGGTATCCCATTGCCAACGGAAATTGGTTATTTGATCGGTCAGGATCTGATTAACCGGGGTTTGTTTTCATACGGTATAATTCTTTTTGTTTTAACACTCGGCCATGTTTTGGGTGCCGTCGTCTCATTTGGAATCGGGCGTCTTGGCGACAATTATCTAAACACAAAGCTAAAAAGTAATCAAAAAATTGCCAGGGTTCATGAAAAACTTGAGCGGTGGTATAAGAAAAATGGCAATCTGACTGTTTTTCTGACTCGATTTATCGGCTATGTCCGGCCGTGGAGCTCATTTGTTGCTGGTCTGGCTGAGGTTAAATTTTGGCCATTTCTGCTCTGGACGACTGTTGGTTCCCTGCTTTTCAATATAATCACGCTCTATTTTACCAGTATTTTTCTGGCAGTCTGGCGTCGTTATGCCGTCTATCATTTTCTCATTGCTATTGTTGTCTTTTTGCTTGTCTTCGGGGTGATATTTTATGAAATTTGGAAATATCTGAGCCGTAGGCGGAATAAATCGGACTAAAAAAGCTCCTTAAAAGAATCCTCAACAATTTTTTCTATCTTTCTGGTGGGCGTACATGGACTCGAACCATGGACCTCGTCATTATCAGTGACGCGCTCTAACCAGCTGAGCTATACGCCCAGAAAGAAAGAAAAAATGTTAAAACTCGTATTATGCAGTGATCGCGCTCCTTGCCCCGCACCGAGCTTCGCTCTGGTGCTGTGGTAACCAACTGAGGGCCAACGGCCACCCGTCGGGTCTATGCGCCCGAAACCGATACTAAACTATTTCTTGTCTAGAAACTAAAGACAATAATATCAAATTTATCCTTATTTATCAACGCATCAACTTTATTATAAGAATTGTCTCTGATAATTGTATGAAAAAAATAATTGTTAACTATTTCTTCATTGAGAAGTGCTGATATAGTGAAAGTTTTATTTTTTTTGCATCGTCTATCTGTCTGGTAAAAAAAACATTTCAGATTTAACCATGAATCAATAAAAAAGGATAACTGAAGTCGGATTGCATAGGTGTTGCCTAGGCTATGCATAGGTAGAGATTGACAGAAAAGAACCAAAAAATGGAGCAGGATCTGGACAAAAAACTGTCCCAATCAGTCAAGAGGCCGAATTTCTTGGCCTATCTGTTGATACCGTCTCGACATGACAATAAAGTGTGTCATCCCACTTTTAGAACATGATAAATTCAAGTTTAGAGACGTTGATGACATCTCAATCGGCTCAAAAACCGCAAATTTCCGAAGCAATTTTTACGGCGCCTGGAGGCAAAGGGCTTGGTCAAACCTGACCATCGGTTTTTATATACTCTATTATATAAGATAGAAATATACTCTGAGGAGGATTGGATACGACAATTTTTTTCGTTTAATTTTTTTTAGTGGGGGATCAAGAGCGCAAAATTCAGCTGGTGAGAGCGCGTCGCTGATAATGACTGGATCGGAGACATGAATTCCACCCTACCCATCAAGTGTTTATAGAAAGAGTCGATAAGTATCAGCTGAGTCAATAATTTGAGTCCATAATCCCCCACCATATTATTTAATAATAGCTCGGGACACTCAGCGTCCCACCAAGCAACGGCCGATTTGTCAGCTGTCATGACTTGTTAACAGTTGAATGTTGACTTAAAAATAATAAAAGAAGATAATTAGCTTCAGACAGATATTGAGAGGGGAATCCCAAAAAAAATGGAGCAGGATCTAGACAAAAAAACTGTACCAATCGGGCAAGCGGCCGAATTTCTTGGCGTATCTATCGATACTGTCAGGCGTTGGGATGAAAAAGGAATTTTGCATTCGATTAGACCAGATGGTAAAAACCGTTATTTTTCTGTTGCAGAACTTGAGAAAGTCAAGTTTTCGGAGCCATTGACAATCTCTGAGGCGGCTCAGAAATTAGACATTTCCGAAGCAACTCTGCGGCGGCTTGAGGAAAAAGATTTGATCAAACCGGAGCGAAGTTCAGGCGGTGAAAGAATGTACACCGCTGAATGCTTGGAAAATTTTCTTCGATCAGATTATTATTTGCGTCAGGAGACAATAGAAAGTAAAGTTCTGAGTCCCCCGGAAACCGGAACTGAAGACAAAAATGATTCTCACAAAGATGTTAAAAATTTACATGATCAGCACCGAGCTTTAAACGCTCAAGTCGAAGAACAAAAGCGACACATTCATCGGTTAAATATTTTTCGCAAGGCTTTTCATTATTCTATGACGATGTTCTTTGCGACTTTCGTTTTATTGGTGGCGATATTTACGATTCTCTTTTTGCTTTATCCTACGGCCACAGCGAGATGGTTTGGGTTGAATTCGCAGGCCGTCAAAGCCGCTGATCTGACTGACAATTCTAATTTAAACCAGGTCGAGACGCAGGGTAAAGTGCTGGGAGCGACCTATCAGCCCCAGGTATCAAGTGAACCTAGTTTTGTTAGTAAAGTATTACAGCCAGTTGGCGGTCTCTCTCTGGAAATAGTCAGGCGTATCAATCCCAGCACTTACTCGCAAATAGTGGCTGGTCAAGCAATCCGCGATGTCAACGATATTCTTTCTGTTGATGCCGACGGTAATATCGTGGTGAACTATAATCTGGCTTTTCCTAACAGCAGCTATCTGAAAATTCCTGATAATAATTTGGTCCAAAACTTAAATGCCGATTATCTTCGTGGCAAGGTGCCAGGAGACACTAGCGGCGATCTCGTCTATTGGGATAAAAACAACTCTGTCGCTGGATTAAAAATTGACTCGATAAATCTGGCGGATAATTCAGTCACAAATAATACCATTCTTGATGGAGCCGTGACCTTGGGTAAGATGGCCAACCTGGCCGCTAACTCTTTTATCGGCAACAATACCGCTAATCCGGTCACACCGCTGGTATTATCTATTACTGACGCTAAAACACTATTATCTCTCAACAATGTTGAAGACATCACTTTATCAACTTGGCCTGGCACAACCAACATCACAACACTGGGCACTGTTGCTACCGGTGTCTGGTCCGGCACGGCCATTGTCAATGCTAAAATTGATGCAACACTGACTGGCAAGACATATAATAGTCTGACCTTAACTGCCCAGACAACCGGCTTCACTATCGTCGGCGGTACAACCCCAAAAACCCTAACTGTGGCGCTTGATGCCTCAATTTCCGGCGCCAACACTGGTGACCAAACTCTGTCCGGTCTGGGTGGAGTCGCAACAACACGAATCCTGACCATAAATGGTACAGCTCAAGATCTCTCTGCCGACCGAACCTGGACAATCTCCACTGTCACCGGCAACGCCGCTACAGCCACGGCTTTACAGTCTGCCCGCACCATCGGCGGTGTCTCTTTCGATGGCACGGCTAATATCACCGTGGCCTCAGCCACTGGCGGCTTCACTGTTTCCGGTGGCAACTTAGCTTTAGGAGCGAACAGTTTGACTATGACTGGCTCGCTTGGTGTGACAGGGGCCAGACTGACAAAGGGCTGGTTTACTGATCTTGAAGTCACCAACGCTATCGTTGGTTCTGTCACCGGCAATGCCGCCACTGTTACGACCAATGCCAATTTAACGGGTGATGTCACTTCGGTTGGCAATGCCACTACTCTGACTAATGCTGCGGTTATCGCTAAAGTCTTGACTGGCTATATTTCTGGTGCTGGCACTGTTGCCGCCACCGATTCAATTCTTGAAGCCATTCAAAAACTCAATGGCAATGATGCCACCAATGCCAATTTAACCGGCCCCATTACTTCTGTTGGCAATGCCACCTCGATCGCTTCCCAGACTGGTACGGGTACGACGTTTGTGATGGATACTGCCCCGACTATTGCCGGTGGCGCTATCTCTGCCCTGACTACTCTGGCTGTCAGAGATACCTCTGCCGCCTTTGATGTCACTATCGCCGCCACATCAACAACACCTTTAACTCTTGGTCGGACTCTGACCCTTGATGTTGATAATGCCGGCCGGACGATTAAACTCGGTGGCAACCTGACTCTAACTGGCGATGCCAGTATCAGTGGCACTCATACTGGCACCTCATCCGGTACTAACACCGGCGATAACGCAACTAACTCTCTATACTCTGGACTAGCCGCCTCAAAGGCAGATGTCGGTCAGACCTTCTATATCGGCACAACTCAAGTGGCAATCAATAGAGCTTCGGCAGCTTTGACGCTGGCTGGAATAACTTTGACTACACCTAATATCGGAGTAGCTACAGGTACTTCGTTATCTCTGGGAGCTTATATAGGAGCTGGAGCGTGGCCAGCCAGTGCTTCTTTCGACTACATCGGCAATCGAAACCTTAACCAAGCAGCTGCGGGGAATTACAACATACTGTTTGACACGAATGGAGCACTGTACCTCAATGCTCCTACTAGCCAGACAATAGACTTCCGCATAAATAACGGTACTGCTCTTACAGTTAATGCCGACAAGTCGGTTACTATGACTGGTGCTGTAACAGCGAGTAATCTTTCTGGTACAAACACCGGCGATAACGCCGCCAATAGCTCGACAATGTATATCGGTACCACAGCTGTAGCCTTAAACCGCGCCTCAGCTGCTCTGGCCTTAACAGGAATTACAAGTATAGATGGTTCATCAGCTTCTACCACCGGTAATGCCGCCACGGTCACGACCAATGCTAATTTGACGGGTCCCATCACTTCGGCTGGTAACGTCACAACGATTGCTTCGCAGACTGGTACGGGCACAACCTTTGTGATGAATACATCACCAACATTAGTTACTCCGGCCCTCGGAGCCGCTACCTACACCACTTTAGGCGGTGGTATGGTAACCGCTACTGGCCTTACCCTCAACTTTACCCAAGACATAATCTTTTCTCAACGAGCAAATGTAACTTTAGCAATTCAAGGTCAAACGTCAGGGTCTTCCACTCAAGTTGATATTTTTGCTAAAGACGGTGACGGAACGGACTACGTCGGATTTAACTTGTTTGGAGTAGGGACTCCGGCTTCAACAACCAACTACGAAGCGTTGTCGGTTCTTTGGGACACAGCGGCTTATTCTTTATCGGTACTAAAGGGTGGTACCGGAGCGGCCAGAGCGTTGAAGTTTAACATCGGAGCGGTCAATGGGCTTACGGTCAACACTGACTCGACAGTTACTATCCCTACCTCATTGACAACTGTTGGTTTGACTACCACAGGCAATACTATATTGGGTAACGCCTCAACAGATACCACTACCAATACCGGTAGAATGATATTTAGAACCGCCGCCTCTGATCCACAAGACGCCACCCCAGCTAGCAGACCAGCCGGATCAGTCGGTGAGATATTGTATTATGCCGGTAAGTGGTACGGCTGTACTGATGCAGCTACTCCAACCTACGAGAAGTTTACGAGTATTTAGGCGCAAATATTAAAGGGATTACCGCTGTTGCGTCATTCAATTCTAAATGTCATTCTGAACGCAGTGAAGAATCTCTGAGATCCTTCGCTTACGCTCAGGATGACAATTGCGCAACACTGGTAAGGGAATATAAAATGACCCAACCATGTTCACAAAAAGATCGAACAGATACTTTAACTGATTTTGTCAATTAACTAGACTTTTTAAGACCAGTGTTGCGCCGACTTAATCAATCTAGTAAAATAAAGTCAACTGATTCAAGCAAATTAAAATAAAATTAGACAAAGGAACACGTATGGCAAAATTGTTTAACAGGAAAACTTTTTTCGGGTTGATTCTAACACTAATTTTTGCTGGGGCAGTTGCAGCTGGAGTTTATTATTACCGCAGTTATCAAAAATTACTTAAAAATCCGGAAATAGTGACGACACAGGAAGTTGCCTGGCTTCAGGAATTAGTCGGAAAATTAATGGTGCTGCCAAACGAAACTCCTTCGACCGCGACAGTCCTTGACAAAGAGAAACTGAAAGACCAGACCTTCTTCACAAACGCTGAAAACGGCGATAAAATTTTGATTTACTCTACAGCGAAAAAGGCAATTCTCTACCGGCCGTCGATGAATAAGATTATCGAAGTAATGCCGCTGGCTTTGGACAATTCGGCGGCGACTGGTGCTACGACACAGAACATCAAAGTTGCACTTCTAAACGGTACAACGACTGACGGCCTGACAAACACTGCCGAAGTGAATATCAAGAATAAAATTGCTAACGTCGATGTCACTAGCAAGACAAAGGCCAATAAAACTAATTACATCGCCACTGTTGTCGTGGATTTGTCCGGGACCAAGGCCGATCAAGCAAAGGCGATTGCTGAGGCAGTTGGTGGCACTGTCGGGACTTTGCCAGCCGGTGAGACCAAACCAGCAGATGCTGATATCTTGGTCATCGTTGCAAAATAAGCCAGCCAGTCAGCTAGTCGGCCCATCAGCCAATCAGCTGGTAAGCTGATAAGCTGATAAGCTGATAGGCTATCATATGGATATTTTTGTTGGGATTTCACTTACAATAGTCATCGCGGCGGTCATCGCCAGCATCTTGCAGAAATTGAAACAGCCGCTGATTATCGGCCATATCATCACCGGCTTGATCGTCGGGCCTTATCTCTTTGCCAATCTTCAATTCAAGGAAATTGTCGATTCACTGTCGCAGTTTGGCATTGCTCTTCTTCTTTTTATCATCGGGTTGAATCTGTCGCTCAAAGTGATCAAAGAGGTCGGCCGTGTTGCCTTGACAGCAGGCCTTGGGCAAATTGTCATCACTTCCATTGCTGGTTATTGGCTAGCTCGCCTGCTCGGTTTCGATACAACGACCGCTTCATATCTGGGGCTGGCGCTGACTTTTTCCAGTACTATTATCATCATGAAGTTGCTCTCGGATAAGAAAGATTTGAGCAAATTTTATAGCAAAATCTCCATTGGCCTCTTACTCGTGCAGGATTTATTTGTTTCAGTCCTTCTGATCGGTATCTCAGCTTTCAATGGCGGGACTACAAATTGGGCGACAATACTTTTTACTTTGTTAAAAGGCATCTTCATCTTCGACTTGATTGCTCTCTTCACTATATATATATTGCCACGACTCAGTGCCTCTTTCGCTAAGTCTCAGGAATTTTTATTTCTTTTTTCAATCGCTTGGGGACTCGGGTTAGCGACACTTTTTCACTCCCTTGGTTTTTCGATGGAAATTGGTGCTTTGGTCGCTGGCGTCACACTCTCAACTTCACCTTATCACTTTGAAATCTCATCTAAGCTACGGCCACTGCGAGATTTCTTTATAATTCTTTTCTTTGTCTTGCTGGGCTCGAGGATAACTCTTGCTGGCGTCTCGACCTTTTTGCGACCGGCTCTGATCTTGTCTGCGTTTGTGATTATTATCAAACCAGTTATCGTCGCTCTGCTAACAGCTTTTGCCGGTTTCAAGAAAAAAATAAACTTTGAGGTTGGCGTCAATTTTTCTCAGGTGAGTGAATTTTCACTGGTTTTGATTATTGCCGGCGTCAGTGCTAAGCAAATATCAGGTGATGCGGTGACGCTGATTACATTGGTTAGTCTGATAACGATCGCTATATCTTCATACTTGGTTCTTTTTAATCGTAAGATTTATCCGTTCTTTCAACACCTCATCTTCGAGCGGAAGAATTCCAAACAAGGCAAAGCAACGGCGGAAAATTATGATGTCATTTTACTTGGATGTAATCGTGTCGGCTATGATTTCTTCGAGACTTTCAAGGAATTGGGAAATGAATTTTTGGTTGTTGATTATGACCCGGAGGTGATCAGGCGTCTGACCGAGCTGGGCATTAATTGCCGTTATGGTGACGCCGATGACAATGAATTTCTCGATGAGCTGAATCTTGACAAAGCTAAAATGGTTATCTCAAGCATTCCTGATTTTGAGACGAACCAATTTATCGTCAGCAAAATACGAGAAACGAGCAAAGAGACGATAATAATGATGATTTCACACGAAGTTGATGAGGCGATTGATCTCTACGAAGCTGGCGCGACTTATGTCATCACACCGCATTTTCTCGGCGGTAAATACGCCTCGATGTTGATCTCCAAATATGGCTTTGACGCCAAAAAGTTCATTATCGAGAAAGAAAAACACATCAAAGAGCTCGAAAAACGCCGCGAACTTGGCCATGTCAGAGCAGTGCCGGAATCATAGTTCGTCTGTTGTAGAACAAGCTTTAGCTTGTTTTTCACCCTGAAGGGTGGTCTACAAAAAATGTAGTTCAAGCTTCAGCTTGAGAAAACACGCTAAAGCGTGGACTACGATCACTCGTAAAAAATAGCAGAATCTGTTATTCTAATTCCGTTGCGGGCCTATAGTTAAGCGGTATAACAGGGCATTCGCATTGCTCAGTCCCGAGTTCGATTCTCGGTAGGTCCACCATTCGACTCACTTCGTTCGCTCATGGCAAGTCACTGTCTGATTAAATTTTAATTACCTATGATTCTCACAGCTCATCTTATAGCCGGAGGGGCGGCGGGAGAATTGGTCGGAAATCCGGCCGGAGCTTTTCTTGCCGGCATAATATTGCATTTTATTCTCGACGCCATCCCGCACTATGATACAGTTGACAAAATTCCACATTTTTCACGCCGACAAGTTTTTTTTACAACAACTGAGATTATTATTGGAATATTAATATTATTGTTCGTTATCAAATTGCCGCTAAATCGGTCGATATTAAATAGTAATTTTGCCTGGGGTGCGCTCGGCGGTCTTGCACCTGATTTACTTGACAATGTTCCTTTCTGGGAGGATAGATTTGTGGCGACGAAATTTGGCAGAAAGTTTCACCATTTCCATCATGCTATCCATAAAAAACAACCCGGCATAGTTGTTGGGATGGCGACTCAGATCATCACGATCGCTTTATTTTTGGCGATCCATTTTGCTATCATAAAATAGGACGTTGAATATTGGCCGTTGAATGATCATTGGATATTGAACATTGAATATTCCTGTGGAGGCGCAAGTGAATTGGAAAGATTTTTTCGGACTCGAAATACTTGGCTTTGTCCTGATCCTATATGGCAAATGGATCGTCGATATGACAGAGAGGTTTGATTTTGCCGAACGTTGGTTTGGTCCGGCTGGAACATATACGCTCTATAAGCTACTCGGTGTAGCCGCCGTCTTCTTTGGCTTCTACGCGCTTTATAATATGTA
>JAUSKR010000028.1 GCA_030649445.1 bacterium | reverse complement strand
TTTCTTTGGCGATTTTTTTCTTGTCCGAGACCTCCATTTTGGGATTTTGAACGACGAGTTGATCAATCCAGTATTCGAGTGACGGCTTAGCCGACGCCACCATTTTCTGCCAATTTTTCGGATCCGCCTTGATCGCTTCGTCGGCGTCTTTGAACGGCTCGGTTGTAATAATTTTGGTTGAAATATCGTTGGCCAGTGCTATTTTGACCGCCCGCTTCATCGCCGTCTGGCCAGCCGTGTCTGTGTCAAAGCAAAAAGCAATTTCTGAAGCATAACGGCTGAGGATTTTTAATTGGTCTAAAGTAGCAGCAGTGCCAGAGCTGGCGACGACATTTTTGAAGCCATGCTGGTGACAAGCAATGACATCCATATTGCCTTCAACTATAATGGCCAAGTCAGCTTCTTTGATCGCCATTTTAGCTCGGTCAAGCCCATAAATTACCTTGCCTTTAGTATAAATGGCTGATTCCGATGAGTTTAAATATTTCGCCCCGGTGTCAGTTGGCTTTCCGGGAATTTCTAATATGCGAGCGGTGAAAGCCACGGTCGCGCCCATTGGATTGCAAATCGGGAAGACGATCCGACCACGGAAACGGTCATAGATTTTACCCCGTTCGCTTCGGATCGCTACTCCGGCCTCAACCGCCTCAGCTTCGGTATATTTTTTGGAAATTAAAAAGCGGAGGATAAAATCCCACGAATCCGGGGCGTAACCGATATTGAAATTTTTAATTGTTTCAGCCGACAATCCCCGCTTTTCCAAATATTTGCGCGCCGGGTCAGCTTTTGGATGATCGGTCAGAATTTTATTGTAAACCTTGGCCGCCCACTCATTTATTTCAAACGATCGCGTTTTTTTATCCGCCGAGTGAACATTAGAACCATATTGAACAGAATTCGATTTCAACTGGACACCAGCTTTTTCCGCCAGCAATTTCAGCGCGTTATAAAAATCCAGTCCCTCCATCTTTTCGACAAAGGTGATAACGTCGCCACCCTCACTGCAACCGAAGCATTTGAAAGTCTGCCGCTCCGGATTGATCATAAAAGACGGAGACTTCTCAGAATGGAATGGGCAGACGGCTTTGTAGTTGACACCAGCTTTCTTCAACGTTAAATAACTGCCGATCACCTCAATAATGTCGTTCTTTTCCTTCACCTCTTGTACCTGACTGTCCATAACAACCTAATGTCTAATTAATCAAATAAATCTAATCCTGTGGGATAAACGGAATCCGCTTGTATTTTACGTCGTCTTTAGTAAACCTGATTATAATACCCAGATCAAGTTTTGAGACTTTTACGTACTCGAAAAGTTGGGAACAGGCCTCCCTATAACGGCTGTTGCCACATTTTAATTCAATTATAATTTTATCTTCAATCAGAAAATCAAAATAGTTTTTGCCTATAACCTTGCCACGAATTTTTATCGGATAATAAATTTCTCTTTTGTACTTAATCCCCTCAGCTTTTAATATTTCCTCAAAAGCATTGCCATAGTCTTTTTCTTTTAATCCAGAACCCAAAGAATTATAGACCTCAAAAGCTATGCCTATAATTTTATATGACAAATCTTTGTATATTAAGTCTGCCATTGTGTTTATTCGATTTATTAGATTTATTCGATATTAGGTTGAGTCTTACCAGCCGCCCCCTCCACCACCGCCACCGCCACCGCCAGAGAAACCGCCACCACCTGAACCAGATGATGAAGGTGATGAAGCCAATGTGCTGGCCATCGAGCTGGATAAATCGGTGATTGAATTGGAAAATGTCTCAGCGTCGAAATTGCCGATGTAGCCGTAATACCAAAGTGGATGATAAGAATTGAAATAATCTTCGCCGTAGATTTTTTTCATATTTTCAACCCACATCTCTGTCACGCCGAAGATCATGGCGTAGGGCAGATATTTTTCAAACAAGCCCTCTTTTTCATGAAAGGGCGCGCGGTATTTCTCGGCGACGGTCATAAATAATTTGAAACCTTTTATTTCCCAGGCAACTTCTTCGCCCGCGACGGTCCGGCTTGGCATCAAAATGGCAAAAATAATTAAAATTATAACTGTCGCGAATAATGAATCGGTAGCTAGAATCGCGTTACCACCGGTGCTGGCAACCACAGATAAAATTCCAATTGTTATCGGGATGATAATTACAGCTAAAATAAACAAGAAAATTCTATATGTAAAACCTTTTTTGCCAAAATATTTTTTAGAAAAAAGTAAATCTTTGCCAGTCTTTTCAATTTCTGGAAGTGAAGAATAAAATTTATTTTTCAGGGAATTGAGCAGGAGCGAGTCTCCTTTGACGAAGCCGGAGAGTGCCTTGGCCAGAGCGTTTTCCGTCGGAGTCAGTGAAGAAATTTTATCGAAATCGGATTGCAAAAACGTCAGGCGGAAGTCTTTTTTCGAAAGTAACCCTTTTTTTGGAATTTCTTCTATTTTTAAGACTTTTTTGACCGCCAGATCGATGATACCGGCGGAGATAAATTTAGTGTCAAATCGGAGATTAGACAAAATTAAACCGCATTCGATCGGCCCCAAATCTTTTGGCGGTTCGTACTGAACCATCTCGGCTTTGTTGAGCTTCGGATCACGGCCGTATTTGCGCCAGAGTTTGTAACAAAAATAAAATACTAGAAATGGAATGATTAGCCAGAATAAACTGCCGTATTTTTCAGAAAATGATGGCGTATAGGGCACAAAATAATTCTTGGTAAAGGTGACAGATGTTGTTATCCCTTCGCCAATTTTTAGTGGTTGAGTTGACTCGACAGAAAGATTTTTAGAATCTGTCCAGCTATATTTCGCTAAGTCAGCGTCTTTATCGCCAAATGCCCCACTATAAAGATTAATATTTTTATCGAGTGGCTCAACTGGGAAATGAATCGTCGCTTGAAAATGGTCCGTTTCGATGTCCCAAAAATTACCGTTTAAATTCCAGTAAAATTCATCAAAATTGGCATCGCCTAAGCGCATCGTGTTATCGACATGATAGACAATTTTGTAATTATTGTTACCAGAGACAGTTTTATTCGCATCGCCGATTTTCCAGGTCACAGTCTGGCTATCGCGCGACTGGCTGTAATTGTAATCTGCGCCATTGAAATCTGTAATTGAAACTAGCTTAATTGGAATTTTAACCTTTTCACTCGAAGTTTTCTGATAGAAAAGCGGCAATATGCGAAAAATACCATGCTTGTCCGGCAGATTGCCACAATCAGCGGTGATTTTTTCAGTGATATCGAGTGATGAATCTTTATTAACGACGATATCACTCTGAAAATCTTTGATGTACCAGTCAGTTATTTGGCTGACTTCACGGGCTTGAACCGATGCCATAGGCAAAAACATTGCGATCAAACCGAAACAGACCATCAATAATTTAATATTAAAATTTCTGATTCTCATTTCCCCCCTTTCGTTTTTCGCTTTTTTCGTTATTTTTCGTCTTTCGTATTAGAGATAGACTTTTTTGATCAGTGGGTTGATTGTTGTGATAATTTCATACGTATAAGAATCTGCCAATTCAGCCATTTCTTCAACCGCAATTTCTTCGTCTTCGTCTTTTCCAATCAAAGTTACCGTATCATCAGCGTCCACAGATTTCAAATCTGTCACGTCAACTGTCGTCATATCCATTGAGACGCGGCCTAAAACTTTGCAACGAACACCCCGAATCAACACTTCTCCTTTGCTTGATAAGGCGCGCCTGAAGCCGTGCCAATAACCAATCGGCAAGATCGCCAATTTGGAATCACGTTTCAGTTTGGCTGTGAAACCATAGCCGACACTTTCATACTTTTTCACACTTTTTATTTCTGAAACTACCGTTTTCCAAGATAAAATCGGCTCTAACCTAATATAATCTTCGACTGCTTTTCTAGTTTCATCCGACGGCCATAAACCCATTAAACCGATTCCAATCCGCACCATATCGAAGTGACTTTCCGGCATCCCGATCGCTCCTGCTGTCGCCGTTATGTGCCTAATTAACCCACCTATCACACCTCGTAGGTGTGATTTTGGGTTGCAAGCAGATTCAATAATTTGATTTGCTTTCTCGAATTTTTCTAACTGAATTTTTGCGTTTAAATACTTCGGCGGTACGACATCGGCAAAATGCGAGTAGATGCCTTCAACCACGATATTTTTCATACTTTTTAATACTTTCAGTGCCTCCGGCAATTCGTCCAATTGTATCCCTTGCCGATGCATGCCAGTATCAATCTTTAAGTGAATCTTGACCTTTTTTTCGTTGTCATCCTGAGCGGTGAGAGGGAGCCGAAGGATCTGTGTTAATGTTTTTACTTGCTCAATACTCGACACTGTCAAGCTAACATTTAATTTCGCCGCATCGTCAAAATTACTTGGCAGGGTGTAGCCCAAAACTAAAATCGGTTTTTTAATGCCAGCGTCCCTCAATTTTCTGGCCTCAACAAAAGAATCAACCCCAAACCAATCGACACCAATTTTATCGAGAGCTTCTGAATAGCCAACTAGGCCGTGGCCGTAGGCATTTGACTTGACCACTGCCAAAAGCAAACATTTCTTGCCGATGAGCCGGCGGAACTCTAGATAATTGTGCCGGAGTTTTTTCGTGTCAATCTCCAACCACGTCCGAACCTCATAATTTTGAAGATTAATATTTTTCATGCGACATTTTCAATAATATTTTTGCTTTTGCTTAAAATCAAGTTTCCTTTCGTAAAATTGAAAAATGAGATAGTTATGTGTTATAAAAAAGATTGAGGTGAACCATGAGAGACAGGTCGAAACGAGGCGCAATTGATGCGCCAGCTCAAAGCGGTGAGAGAATTCCGCTTGACCAGGCCGCGAAGATGCCAGGGTTTCGAAGGACAGTCATTCGCCTTCCGGGGCGTGACTGGCTTCGTCCTCAACCGTCCGTGCCTGACTATGCCAGACGGTTAGCTGAAGCGTTGGACAATCCCAACATGCGGCACCTCGTCCGAACCGTTCCCGGGATCGCTCCGCCGCCGCAGTGCTACCCCGATACGCGGTCGGCTTTCCGGCGATTCGTCAGCAAGATGATCCAGCGCCTCGTGGGCTGGACCAAGAGACGCCGCAATGCGGCCGAAAAGTAGACCGCTCGTACCTGAGCCAGCCCCTCTGTTTGCCATCTATCCGTTGCCTGCGTCATGGGCTGATCGACGCAGGCTTCCCTTATTTGCCGATATAACTGGTTTGTAGTTTCTGTTCTTCGCCAAATCGTTCAATCGCCAATTCAATCAACTTTGTAATTAATTCGGTGTAGGAAATGCCGCTGGCTTCCCAGAGCTTCGGATACATTGAAATTTTGGTAAAACCCGGGATCGTATTTATTTCATTAACAACGACATCGCCGTTTTCTCTGAGAAAAAAATCAACACGGCTGCAACCCTCGCACTCGAGTACCTGGAAAGTTTTGACGGCGAGTTCTTGGATTTTCTTCGTCGCTTCTTCGGAAATTTTGGCTGGAATTTCCGCCACGGCACCATTTTCATCAATATATTTGGCCTCGTAAGAATAAAATTCGTGGGTCGGCTTGATCTCGCCTGGAATTGAAGCCTGCGGATCAGAATTACCCAAGACAGCACATTCTATTTCACGGCCGGCAATATTTTCTTCGATGATTATTTTGACATCGTAATTAAAAGCGTCTTTGACCGCGGCCGAATATTCACTCTCATTGTGAACTTTGGCGATGCCGACTGAGGAGCCCATATTGGCGGGTTTAACAAAAAATGGCAAACCAAGTTTACTCTCGATTTCAGCAAAATCCGGAGTTTGATCACTAGATTTAATGGCAATAAATTTTCCAATTGGCAGACCAGCGTCTCGAAGCAATCGTTTCATCACATCTTTGTCCATACCGACGGCTGAGCCAAGGACACTCGGGCCAACGAATGGCAAATTGGCCAGTTTTAATAATCCTTGCACCGTACCGTCCTCGCCAAACGGACCGTGAAGAATCGGAAAAACGACATCGATTTTTTGGCCGGCGGAATCATTGTCAAGATTTGTAATTTCACCGTTGTTGGCCGGGATGAGGGCGACTGACTCTCCGTCTTGATTTAATTTGATTAGTTTTGGATTATCGGCATTTAATAGAAATTTGGCTGAATCATTCAATAGCCACTTGCCAGACTTATCGATGCCAATTAAAATCGAATTGAACTTTTCCTTATCGATCGCGTCAAAGATATTCTTGGCTGATTGTAGCGACACCTCGTGTTCAGCCGATCGCCCACCAAACAAAATGGCGACATTTATTTTCTCTCCGTCCATAATTTCCTTTCAAAAAATTTGTAGTTTAGTTTATTCTATCAAAAAAACAGGAATTGACCACCGTGACATGTCATTGCGAGCCATTGGGTGTTTCCACGGCGCGGAAAACCATCGTTGGAATGATGATAATAGCTTGCCACGCATTGATTACAATCAACAAATCAATGGCGCGCAATGCCAACACAGGTGTA
>JAUSKR010000022.1 GCA_030649445.1 bacterium | reverse complement strand
ACAACGGCCTGCTCGCGACAATTCTAATGAAAATCATCCGCTGGCCATATAAAATCATAAGAATAGGGTGAATGTAACTACTCACTCGCAGCTGTCATTCCCGCGGAGGCGGGAATCTAGGCAGTACAAACTATTTTGGATCCCCGGGTTTCCCTCTCAAGCCACACCGTCGAACCCGAGGATGACAAGGGGTGAGTGAGCAATTACGGCTAAGTTACAGAGCCGAATCCAAATATTCCGGCAAATCTTTGATCCAATCAGCCTCCCGCGGGTCGAAGAGGAATCTCTTAACGTCGTTGGCTGCTTCAACCAAATTCAGCTTGGTCAAGCGTTTTTGAATGGCGGCAATCAGTTCCTTTTTATTTGAGACCGGAATATTTTTTTCTTGAAGAATCTTGTAATTCGGCTCAAGATTTTTCTGCGAAATAAACCAGATCAAATCATAGAAATCCCGCCCCTTTTGATAAGGTCGAAAGAAAAAGGCCAGAAGTTTTTGAGCATAAAGTGTATCGAGCTTATTTACAAAAAGCGGAAACCTTTTTTCGAAAGAGTCGATCAAAACGGTTTCAGCTTCGATATACTTTGGCGGATCAAAATCAATCTCAAATTTAATGACCTCTTTCTCATTTTTGGCCAGCTTAATTCCAAATTCAGCCAGAACACCGGAAAATTTCAGGTAAATGATATGAATATTCTCGGTCGTTTTTGATTTTGTCTCAACCATGTAGCCTTTTTTCTCGAGATTTTTGCCAAGATCGTCTGCGAGGTTTTCAAGTTTGAAACCTTTTTTCTCGACTAAATCGAAATCAAGATCTTCAGAAAAGCGCTTAATGTTGTAGGCAAATCTCAGCGCCGTCCCGCCCAAAAAAGAAACCGTTTTGGCATATTTGCTGGTTGAAAGTGAGTGTAAAATTTCCGATTGCAAAAATTCGTGCAAAACATTGCGATCTAGCATCGGCAAATTGTTTTTTTCTGAATAGTTCCGGAAAAAATCTTGTTTTGGCAACATTATTTCCCCTCTTTCTTTTTGGTCGGATAAAATTCAATAAATTTATTACTCAGATATGTCGTTTTTTTATCCTTAAAATAAACTACCAACTCCTTCATCCTGGTTTTATTATAGCGGAAAGTTTCGTTGAAACGATAACTATCAAAATTTGCCCGGCTGCCATCCATGAGATGCCTGTTCAGATAAAAAAAGTCCAATAAGGCTTTTTCCGGTTCGGCTAAATTATAAGAGACACCATTTTCAAGATAAGTTCCATAGCCGCCGAAAGCTTCCTTTTTAATTTTTTGGTATGAATAGTTGCCGATGCCCTCGACTAAAAAGTGAGCCGTTTTTCTGGTCGAAACCGAAGTAATAGTAAAGACGGCCTCCGGAATAATGCCGTAATATGACAGAGCATATTCAAGGCTAACGTAAGAAGGCTCATAAAGTCTAGCCGCCAACATATCTGGCTTAATTTTTGCCTTGTCAAACGACGGCAAGAAATACAGTCCTCTTCGCAACTGAATAACCTGATTTTTCTTTTGCCAATTTTGCAAATTTATAATTGTGGACGAGGTAAATTCCGTGCCCAAAATCATCTTCAGATCATCGGTCGAAAACAACGGATAGCCCTTTAATTTTTGATAAAAAGTATTATAGTTCATTTCTGTAATTAATAATAAATTATGAATTACAGAAACAGTATACGCTCATATTCTCATTTTGTCAAGAGAAATATTTTAATTCGCTGTCATTGCGAGGAGTGCGTCTTGCGACGTGGCAATCTATCAGCAAAAATAACAGATTGTCACGCCTTGATTACTTCACCCCGCCTGTGCCCCTAGGCGGGGCAAGCCACCAATCAGTGGCTCGCAATGACAGCGAGATTAGTACCGATAGTGCTCCGGCTTGTATGGCCCGTCAACTGGAATGCCGAGGTAATCGGCCTGTTTTTCGGTCAACTAAGAAATATTTCCAACAGAATTTTGTCTTTTCTGCTCACTAAGTTGTATAATAGATATAAATTAAATAATTACCTAGGAGGAGATTGATGAACTCAAAATCAAGTGCCGTAACGTGGGCAACTGGACTGGCTTTGATCGCCATCGCGGTTTCCGTGGTTGCTATTGCAAAGGTTGGTAAAAGTGGATCGAGTGCAAGTACTCAACGTGATAGTCTGGCCGAGATTCAGAAAAGTAAGGTGATGGATGTCTGCGTCGCTGAGTGGCCGCCATTTAGCGTCAAGGATGCTGCTACCGGTAAATATTCTGGTGTTGATATTGATGCGATGGAGGCGATGGGGAAAGCGCTCGGTGCGACTGTTTCGTATCATGACACAACTTTTGGTAATATGCCGGCTGCAATTCAGTCAGGCACTTGTGACATCGGCACTTCTCTTTATGTGACGCCAAGCAGATCGGCCGCAATCGATTTTGCAAGACCGGTGCTTTATGGCGGTGACACAGCCTTGGTTAGAAAAGGTGAAACAAGATTTAAAACCTTGGATGATTTAGACAAAACTGGAATAAAAGTTGCCACAGCGACAGGCGAATCCGGTGATATCTACGCGAAAGCAAACTTCACAAAAGCAACCGTGACCTCGATTGATGTTCCATCTTCTGACCAAACCAGCTTTTTGCTCGAGGTGACCTCTGGTAGAGCTGATATTGGTATAGCTGATTCGTACACAATCGCGAATTTCGCCAAAGCTCATCCGGAAACTGCAGTCGTCTTTACTGAAAAACCTTTCAATCTCAGCCCCGACGCCTATGGTGTCAGACACAGCGACACCAATCTGCTCAATTTCATGAACAATACGATTCTCTCAATGCAGGCTAATGGGATTTGGGACAGTATTGAGAAAAAGTACAACGCGACTGCCTTCCACCAAAACCTAGATATTAAATAGGTTTGACTTATGTACGCTTGGAATTGGAACGTAATATTTCAATACAGATACGTTTTTCTAGAAGGAGCGCTGACAACGCTTAAGTTGGCGCTCTTTGTCGTCGTCTTCGGCACAATTTTAGGTATCTTGATCGGAATGGTTCGGCGGAGCTCCGCACCATTCCTTCCAGCTATCGCAAAAGTCTATATTTTAATTTTTAGAGCGTTCCCAACCCTGATTCTTTTGGTTTGGTTTTACTATGTCGCACCGATCATATTTGGCATACAGTTCTCACCTTTTAATACAGCTGTGATCGCCTTGTCGGTCAGCTTATCCGCGTTCGTGGCGGAAACCTTCCGCGCCGCGGTTGAGTCGATCCCGAAAAGTCAATTTGAATCTGGCGTTACTCTCGGTCTCAGCCAGACGCAAACTATGTTCTATATAATTCTTCCCCAAGCTGTGAAGAATATGCTACCGAATCTTCTCGGGTTGTATGTGACTGAATTAAAAAACACCTCGCTTGCCTCTGTTATCGCTGTTGACGAAATTTTACACAAATCAAGCGCGATTTCCAGTATTACTTATCGTCCGCTAGAAATTTATACGACCGTGGCGCTGATTTATCTTGTTATTGTGATACCGTTTGCTTTGCTGGCTGGTCGGGTGGAGAAAAAAATCAATGAAAAATCGAGGAAGTTATGACACCGATTTTAGAAGTGAAAAACTTATCAAAAACATTTTATGGCGTCAAAAAACATGTTGCTCTGTCAAATGTTTCGTTTGATATGAACAGGGGTGAAGTAGTTTGCTTGGTCGGTCCAAGTGGATCAGGTAAAAGTACTCTTCTGCGATGTCTGGCCGGCTTAGAAGAAGCTGACAAAGGTGAAATTGTCCTTCTCGGAGAACATAACATTAGTCAGTATGATGAAAAAGCGACTGATGCCATAAAAGATAATATTAGTTTTGTTTTTCAAGACTTCAACCTTTGGCCACATAAAACCGTAATGGAAAATATCACTTTTGCCCCCGTTCTCAAGAAAAAAATGTCAGTTGACGAAGCAAAGAAAACAGCAAGTAGTCTCCTAAAGCGATTCGATCTATACGATAAAAAAGATATTTACCCTGATTTTTTGTCAGGAGGCCAAAAGCAACGAGTTGCGATAATTCGCGCATTGGCAATGCAACCGAAATTACTTTTACTTGACGAGATTACGTCAGCATTAGATCCGGAGTTAATTTCCAGCGTTTTTAATTTGATTAAAATTTTGGCCAAAGAAGGCCAGTCGATGCTGATCGTCACCCATCATTTGAAATTTGCCACTGAGATCGCGGATAAAATCCTTTTTCTTGATAACGGTCACCTTGTCCAAGAATCGTCCGCGCGTGACTTTGTTTTTGCCCAGAAAAATCCGAGAATCGCAGATTTTCTTCGCTCTGTTTCTCTCGACAAGGAAGAAATCAGTATATATAGAGGGACTGATCAGTTTCAGGCTTTTCAGATTGGTGTTTTGAAAAGGCTCAAAAGCGGGTCGTCGATCTGTGTACCCGGATCGTCCGGGGACAGATGGTTCGACGTTATGGGAGATTCCTATAAGATATACGACAAGGAAAGAATCGAAAAAAATATTTCTTGGAAAATGACAATGTACGAAGAATCACCTCGAGACAAGGAAACTCGCCTGCTTCATCCTGAGTTAAATGAGTACCGTCTGATGCCAAAAAATCTGAAAAATCCGGCAAATTATTTTGTGGTCGAAGACGCGGTTGTGATCCAAGTTTTTGGTGAAAAGGGAGACGAGCCGGCAATAATCGAGATCAAAAATAAATCCGTCGCAGAGTCGTATATGAGCTATTTCAAGTTATTGTGGGATCAAAGCGAGCCGATTAAGTAATCTATTGGTTTTTATTCGCTGTTGTCCCGTTTCGTATATGCCCTATTTTTGGCTTTTTCCAAGAGATCTTCGAGAGATCGACTTGTCTCTACCCTATACTTAGCCAATTTCCAAACGGAGCACATCGGTTTAGGTAGTTTTTTGAGTTGTTCTAAAGTAAACTTGCGAATTTCATCGAGAGTCGGCATCGGCGAGAGAAGTTTGCCGTCTTCAATATATGGCTGTAAAAGTTTGGTTCCGAGATCTTCATTACTTAGACCGATAATATCACCGGCAATTTTGCCTTCATTATATTTCCGAAAAACTTGTTTTTCACCCGGATAGCTGATCTTGCCTTTGGCTAGTTTGACCGCAAAATCTGTCTGCCCATCATGTTCGTATTGTGCTAATTTTAGAACAGCTTCAAGTTTCGGGTCATCGCCAGGAACAACAAGTTCGGTGAAGACAAGGATTTTATCAGCCGGAGCACCGATCTTGACATATTGCGATATTCTTTCCTCTTCAAAATTGCCAGTGACCGTGATTTGCACTTCTTTTAGCCCCGCTTTATCTAACTCTTTTCTGACATAAGTTGCCTGATTGGCGAAATCTCGAACCGAGTCGCCGCTATCAATGACCACGCCCGTTGGTAATGGTTTTCCGGCTGCCTGGTTTTCCTTCGCGACAGTAATAAAATTTCGAATTCCCTGTTTTGTGCCGTAAGTATCTATCATGAATGAGATTTTTGGAAAAACGCTTGTGGCTTTTCGCATTGCCTCAAGTTCTGAGGAGAAAGAGGTAATAAAGGCATGATACGCTTTGGTATTTACTCCAGACATCGGCATCTCAAATTTACGTGAGAAGGCAGGCACAATGTTTGATGGTGCCCCAAACATATAGGCTGCTCGACCAAACTTTAGGCCAGATTCATGACCATGAGCACGGATAGAAGGGCCAGTAACAACTTTGTACTTTCCTTCTGCTGCTAAGTAGCTTCGAACAATTTTAGTCGAAAAAATTGTGTTCGAGGTTAAAGCGTTGATCAGAAAAAAGGTCATTAAATTGACTTCCCAAATCTTGCCGGTGATTCTGACGACTGGCTCGGCAGGGAAAAAAATTGAGCCCTCAGGCATAGCCCAAACATCACCTTTAAATTTGTAATCTTTCATCAACGCCGCGCATTTTGGAGTGATGATACCGTTATCGAGTAGATATTTTACCTCTTCATCTGTATACGTCCAATTCAAAATTCCTTGAATTATTTCATCGAGTCCGGCGAAGATCATAAAGTTGCGTTTCTTTGGCAGGTGACGCACATAGAGATCGTATGTTGCTTCAACATTTTCCATACCAAGCTCCACCCACATTGCTGATACAGAAAAGATCTGGTCATAGTCAAAAAGACGCTGATCCTCCGGTAAGAAAAAATGTCTGGTATATTCTTTTGGTAAATTATTCATTTTACCTCCCTAGGTTGTAGCTTCAGTTTTATCGCCTCTAAAGATATCGTCGAGGGTTAAGGCCCGAATCCCACTTTCTGGATCAAATAGTTGTTTTCGAATCTCAGCGATTCGGTCATCGTTTTCAGAATTATTTTCTTTCAGCAAAGAATGATACTCGAGGATCATTTCCAGCTGTTTTGTCATTTGGTCATCTTCAGGCAAAGATCTTGGAACGACAGGTAGGTCATGTATGGTTTCGTCGTGATTTCCTTCTGCCATTTTTCTGCCCGACAAAATATAGAAAGTATCAGCCGGAATATTCCTGACCTCTTCGTGCTTAGCTTTCTCTAATAAATAACGTAGTGCTTTGTGTTCATTATCAATGATAATTACTGGTCGTGCGAGAGATGGATCAGAACTGTCTCTCCGGTCTCTTTCACTTAATAATGCTTCCATTATCTCCGCGACAGTTCCGCTTCCGCCCTCTGTCGCGATCCAGGCATCGGCATTTTGAATCAGATCGCCCTGACGCTGCTCCAGAGTCGGTCTTTCCTCAATCGTTGCGGCAGTTACATCAGACTTGTCGCTCGTGTCAGTATCCGCTCCGATGAGCGGTCGCTCTGTCGGCTCATCAAACATTGCCTCAATCGCACCTTTCGGCATTACAAACCCAATTAAATGTGGTTTTATTTCCTCGTCTGTCATACCTTGTTCACGACATTCACTAACAAAAGCCCTAGCCATTGCTCCCATCCCACCCTGTTTATAGCCGCCATTGCAGGCATTGTAACCGTCTCTAGCCAGAATCCGACCAATCACATCGGAATTTTCAACGGCATATTTGTTGCCATTATCGCGGGAACCAAATACCGCAACACTAAAATTCTTCCATTGCTTCTCGTTTTCCGGCTGTTCTAGTTCGATCGACAAATCGTGTCCCATCTCGTGACTAGGCATGATGGTGTCTCCTTATTTTTACGAACTGATCTCTTTAGAGAGGTAACAAAAACGCTAAACAAACTAATTGTACTGCACTAGTTTGTAAAAGTCACGACAAGAACCTAGTACCGGTAGTGCTCCGGCTTGTATGGTCCGTCGACTGGGATGCCGAGGTAGTCGGCTTGCTTCTTGGTCAGTTTTGTCAGTTTGACCTGAAGTTTGTCGAGATGGAGCCGGGCAACTTCTTCGTCTAGTTCTTTTGACAGAGTATAAACTTGACCTTTTTCATATTTATTCTTCTCGGTGTAGAGCGCAATCTGAGCCAGACATTGATTTGAAAATGACGTACTCATAACAAAACTCGGGTGACCATGGGCGTTGCCAAGGTTGACCAGCCGGCCGCGGGAGAGTAGGATCAGGCATTTATCACTCCCACCCCCTCTAGCTCCCCCTCGGGCAGGGGGAGAATTCTTGGCCCATATAAACTTATCGACTTGTGGCTTGATATTTTCTTCGTGAATATCCTTTTGTGTCTCAAGCCATTTGACATCAATTTCCGAATCAAAATGACCAATGTTGCAGACGATAGCAGCATCTTTCATCGCTTCTAGATGAACGCCCGTGATAACATCACTGCATCCGGTCGCGGTGACAAAAATATCACCAATCTTAGCCGCGGTTTCCATCGTCACAACTTCGTAGCCTTCCATCGCCGCCTGTAGCGCATTGATCGGATCAATCTCAGTGACTAAGACATGCGCGCCAAATCCCCGCATACTCTGAGCGCAACCTTTGCCAACATCACCGAAACCGGCGATGACAACGGTCTTACCGGCAATCATAATATCAGTCGCCCGTTTGATGCCATCGGCCAGACTTTCGCGGCAGCCATATTTGTTGTCGAATTTTGATTTGGTGACTGAATCGTTGACGTTGATGGCCGGAAATTTCAGGATGCCTTTTTCCATCATCTGATAGAGCCGGTGAACACCCGTCGTCGTTTCCTCCGACACACCAATAATGTTTTTGGCCAGTTCCGGCCGGTCATTTACAACTAAGGTCAAATCGCCACCGTCGTCAAGCAGTAAATTCGGCCCGAGTCCACCTCCGAAATCAAGCGTTTGCTCGACACACCACCAATATTCCTTCTCGGTTTCATCTTTCCAAGCAAAAACCGGCACGCCGGCTTTAGCGATGGCGGCGGCGGCGTGATCCTGCGTCGAGAAAATATTACAGCTGCTCCAGCGCACCTCCGCACCCAGCTCTAGGAGGGTTTCGATCAGAACGGCGGTCTGAATTGTCATATGGAGACAGCCGGCGATCCTGGCGCCTTTGAGCGGTTTTTTCGAACCATATTTTTTCCGTATTGCCATCAAACCTGGCATCTCTTTTTCGGCCAAAATTATTTCCTTGCGACCCCATGAGGCGAGAGAAATGTCGGCAACCTTGTAATCGTTCGTTTTTTTTGTTGGCATATTGTTCCTTTGTTTAGAAGCAAGTAAGCTTATAAGCTGGTCAGCCAGTCAGCTATTAAAATCTAACGCTTACACACTTAAAAGCTTACGGGCTTATAGGCTTACCAGCTGACAGGCTATTCAAAATTCTCTTATTTTATTCATAAACTCGTATCTCTCATCAATCTCCGCTTGACTAATATTTTCGAGATATTTCAAACCAAATTCCTCGGCACAGAACGAAGCAACGACACTGCCGTAAATAATACCTCTACGAATTTCCTCAAAGCTTACTGGCTTACCGGCTGATTGGCTTACGTGCTGACGAGCCAAATAGCCAATCAAACCTCCGGCAAATGAGTCACCGGCACCGGTTGGGTCTTTGACTTCTTCGAGCGGATAACCGGGAGCTGAGAAGAAAGTGCTGTGACCAAATAATAACGCGCCATGCTCGCCTTTTTTGATAATAACGTAGTTTGGACCTAATTCCAACAATTGCCGACCGGCTTTGATCAGGTTTGGCGTGCCACAAAATTGTCTCGCTTCGCCTTCGTTCATGACCAGAATATCAACTTTGGCAATAACACTCTTTAATATTTCTTTTTTACTTGTGATCCAATAGTTCATCGTGTCGAGAACGACAAAGGGCTTCGATTTCATTTGTGATAAAACTTCGAGCTGGATCTCTGGGTCAATATTGGCTAAAAATAAATATTTAGCTTTTTTATACTTGTCCGGCACAACCGGTTCGTAGCCGGCGAGGGAATTTAAGTCAGTTTTCTTGGTCTGAGCCTCATTCATATCAAATTCATAAAAACCACTCCAATGAAACGTTTTGCCTGCCTTGGCAACACCAGTGGTATCAACACGATTCAATGTTTTTAAGTGTTCTTTTGACAAGTCACCACCAGCAATTGAAACCAATCCCGGCTTGCCCCGCCTGGACCCAAGGCGGGGTGAAGCAAAATAGGAAGCAGCCAGCGCCGCATAGACGCCACTGCCGCCTAATGTCCCCGCCACCTTGCCAAAGGGCGTTTCGATGTCGTCAAGTCCGATTGTTCCGGTAATTATTAAGTTCATAGTTGTAAGTTGTAAGTTGTAAGTTGTAAGTTATTTCTGAATCTTGACCCAACCGTTTAGTAGCCTTCCAACTTCCTCACATAAATTATATAATTTGCTAAATTCTTCCAGACTAATATATTTCAAATCCTTTGCAAGGATTAATTGGTATTTGACTTCTTCTAATGAACCGTCGGCAATATTATAAAAGTGGACACTATCTCTGGCTGATTTTCTTTTGAATCCTTCGGCAATATTTGATGGTATTGAAATGACAGCTCGGCGAATCTGACTTGTCAGACAATAATCTTCGATTTTCGGAAAGTTATGTGTGGCCTGATAGATTTCAAGAACCAATTCATGCGCCTTTTGCCAGGCAATTATCTCGGTAAAATTCTGGATACCAGCCATTTCCCTCCCGACTTACAACTTACAACTTACAACTTCTTAACCTTTTCCCACGGCAGATCCAGATCGGGTCGACCGAAATGGCCATAGGCCGCGGTTTGCCGGTAGATTGGCCGGCGCAATTTCAAATCCTCGATAATAGCACCCGGTCGGAGATCAAAGTTCTTTTTAATTAGTTCGATAATTTTTTCATCAGAAATTGTCCCCGTACCGTAGGTATTAACATAGAGAGAGAGCGGCTCGGGGCGACCGATGGCATAGGCCAGTTGAAACTCGCATTTTGAAGCTAGACCCGAGGCAACAACGCTTTTGGCGACCCAACGGGCGGCATAGCAGCCACTTCGATCAACTTTGCTGGGGTCTTTGCCGGAAAAGGCGCCGCCGCCGTGACGGGCGTAACCGCCATAAGTGTCGACAATAATTTTACGGCCGGTCAGGCCGGTATCGCCTTCAGGACCACCAATGACAAACTTGCCGGTCGTGTTGACGTAAATAATAGTTTTATCATCGATCGGAAAGCCATAGCTTTTCATCACCGGTTTGATAACTTTCTCAGTAATTTCTTTTTTAAGCTCAGCTTGATCTTTGTCCTTTTGGTGTTGAGCCGCGATCAGAACGGTGTGAATCCGGCTTGGTTTGCCATCTGAGTATTCGACCGTTACTTGGGATTTGCCATCTGGAAACAAACCCTTGATAATGTTTTTCTTGCGGACTTCGGCCAAGCGCTGACATAATCTCTGAGCTAGGACGATTGGCAGCGGCATTAGCTCTGTCGTCTCATCGCAGGCAAAACCGAACATCAAGCCCTGATCACCGGCCCCAATATTTTTGAGGTCTTCCTTGATAATTTTGCCGCCTTTGTCTTTAGTAAAGCTATCAACGCCCTGGGCAATGTCGGATGATTGCTCCTTAATCGCCGTCATGACACCGCTCGTTTCGTGGTGAAAACCACAGCCGTCATAACCAATTTCTTTAATGACACGGCGGGCGATTTTGGCCATATCAGCATAGGCGTTCGTCGTCACTTCGCCGGCGATGATACAAGCACCGTTCGTCAATAAAGTTTCGACTGCAACCCGAGATTTTGGATCCTGCTCCAATAATGCGTCTAAGACTGCATCAGAAATCTGATCCGCCATCTTGTCTGGGTGACCCTCGGTCACTGATTCAGAAGTAAAAAGTGTCTTCGCCATTTATTTCCTTCCAGTCGCAATAATCAAGATACAAGAAGCAAGAACCAAATAAAACTCAAATTCAAATTTTCAAAGATTCAAATATTTGGAATTTGAATATTGGTGATTGAATATTGTTTGTATCTTGTCTCTTGTTACTTGGTTATTTAATAAATAATCTTGCCACGAAGCAAGATTATTTTAGTTTTTATCTTGCCTTTCAGCTCGGATTTAGCACTCATGCCTCGAAATATCGAGAGAGTTGCTGGATGATTATCGGGCCGATCCCTATCATCACTCTTGATAAGAGTATTAAATTGTTGTACTCCGAAATGGTAGCAAAAAGTAGTGACTTAAGTCAAATATTTTTATTAAAGATATTGATGTTTGTTTTCATCCTTGAGTCTGCTTATGACCTCTTTGACTCGATGAGCTTGACTACTTTTGCAAATCAGAAGTGCGTCGGGCGTGTCAATAACAACAACATCCTTGAGACCAACCGTAGCAATTAGCTTCTCCCCAGCCATAACTAAAATATTTGAGTCATTAACACTGATATGGTGACCGCGAGAGACAACATCAACGCCATTAATCTCTGACAAAACTTCCAGAATCGTATTCCAAGTGCCGACGTCGGACCAGCCAAAATCACCGGGGACAACAAGAATATTCTTATTTTTCTCCATAATTCCATAGTCGATAGAAGTGTCATCAGTCTCTCTGTAATGTTTCTCAAGAGCTTTGGCGTAGCCAGCTTTACCGTACTCACCGGCAATTTTGTCCAAAGCTTTGCTGGTTTTGGGCAGGTCTTTTTCGATCAGATCGAGAATGAGACTGGTCTTCCAGATAAACATGCTTGTGTTCCAGAGGTACTCGCCACTTTTTAGATATTTTTCCGCTGTTTCTAAATCCGGTTTTTCAACAAATCTCTCAACCTCATAGGCCGACATATCACTTTTGGAGCCGTGTTTTTTACCAAGATGGATATAGCCATAGCCAACCTCTGGACGGTCCGGCTTAATACCGATAGTTATAATGTGATTTGGATTTGTTGCGCAAACTTCGCCCGCATATTTTAGTACCTCGGCAAATCTTTTTTTGTTTTTAACATAGGCGTCTGATGCGATAAGAGCCACTATGGCGTTAGAATCTCGTAATGAGATAATCTTACTGACCAAGCCGCACGCGGCCGCCGTTCCCATTGGATACGGTTCGGTAATAAAATTATCAGCTGACACCTCTGGCAGATGCTTTTTAATCTCAATTAAATATTCCGGTGTTGTCGAGATAAAGATATTTTTCGGATCAAGAGTCAGCGAGATCCGCTCGAATGTCTCAACAATTAAAGATTTTTCTCCGACAAGAGAATGAAGCTGTTTTGGCCGTTTTTGTCGTGACAGCGGCCATAGTCTTGTACCTTGCCCGCCAGCCATTATTACTGCGTACATGTCTTTACCTCTTGTTAATCAATTAATTTTAACTAAAACTAGATCTGCGATAGCATTCTCACCTGAGATATTTTTGATATCAACACTATCACCTTTTTTTACATCGACATCCCCAAGCTTTTTCCAGACAAATTTCTCTGCCCCTGTATTTTTCTGAATTCTGAATTCTGAATTCTGAATTCTGAATTTCATTTCTCCAGCAGTACCACCGGTCAGATATCGTGCCCAGACCTCGTAATTGCCATCCTGTTCAACTTTTCCATTTAAGACAGCCCTTGTGTTGTCTGTGTAAATAAAATCCTGTCGAAGCTGTGTAAAAATAAGTTTGCGCCAAAAATCATAGCGTCCTCTGCTCCAACCATCCTTGTAATAAACAAAGTCAGTTGCCCAATCAGTCAGGGGTAAGGGGTAAGTTGTAAGCGGCCCCTCGACATGGCTCGGGGTAAATAAGCGGTAAGTAAATTGGTCCGTTGCATTTTTCCCAGTTTCTTCCATTTTTGTATTTTGGAAATTAGAATTTGTTTCGGATTTCGGATTTCGCCTGCCTGCCGGCAAGGCAGGGATTTCGGATTTGAATATGTAAATATTTTTACCAAATTGTTTCTCAAGCTTAAGTCCCTGTTTCGATCTGGCTAGACCGAGCAAATCAGTATTTTCCCATTTTGAGATTATGGCCGGATCGGTTTCCTTGCCTAGATTTGAGGCGTCCTTGTATTTAGTCCCTAGGTCTGTCCGGACAATAACGCAATCAATTGAACCCTCGTTCAGCAGCGAAACAAATTGCCCACTATCGTTTATCTCGTAAAATTGCGACACCAGCTCGTTGCGGTAAAACATTTCAGCACTTGGAAGATTCAAAACCGATGCCCCATCGGTCAGGTATGGAACACCCAGAGACACGGCCAAGACATCGGAATTGGATGCTCCCGGACTATCGTCACCATTGAAGTAAATAAAGCCCAATCCGGGAGGATAATAAATCTTCTGACAAACATCTTCATTGGCCTCAAAATAATTGTGGAGGTCGGTGTACTCTGGGGGAATTTGTTGCAATTTCAAATAACCGGCGTAATCGAAAGTAAAATACGGCCAAACAATGACAATCGCACTCGCAGCCAAAGCAGCTTTTAAGCTTGTAAGCAGCCCCTCGACATAGCTCGGGGTAAATAAGCTGGTAAGCTTTGGGACTGTCATCCTCGGTCTAATTCCTCCCCTCTCCGAGGGGAGG